>SKTJ01000105.1 GCA_007122565.1 Syntrophomonadaceae bacterium
ACGTCCCCGTGCCGCATTATTCTTTTATTTGGAAGGCTTCTGTTATTCCGGTAAATAATTTTCTCAATTTCGGTTTTTCTATTTTACCTGTGGGGTTGCGTGGTATTTCTCCGAAAAATACCTTGCGGGGTCTTTTATAGCGGGGCAGTTGCTCACAGTACTCCAGGATTTCCTTTTCTGTGGCTTTTCTGCCGGGGATTAAAGCCACGACTACGGCCACGATCTCACCGAGCCGCTCGTCGGGAAAGCCGATTGCGGCAACGTCTCTGACGGCAGGATGGTTGTGGATGAAGTTTTCCACCTCCACCGGAAATACGTTTTCACCACCGGTAATGATTACATCCTTTTTTCGGTCCACGATAAAGATAAACCCCTCTTCATCCTCTCTCACCAGGTCGCCCGTATAGAGCCAGCCATCCCGCAACGTTTTAGCAGTTGCCTCAGGATTTTTGTAGTATTCCTGCATGACCCCGTTGCCGCGCAGAATCAACTCCCCCGGCTCACCGGGAGCAACGTCACTGCCCGCTTCATCCACAATGCGGGTTTCCCAGTTGAAACCGGGACGCCCGATAGCGCCCACTTTGTGCGTGTTTTCGATCCCCAGGTGTACACAGTTGGGGCCGGTGGATTCACTGAGGCCGTAGGTTGTGTCATAAGCCATTTGGGGAAAGTAGCTTTTCCAGTGTGTAATCAGGGAGGGGGGAACGGGTTGTGCTCCGATATGCATGAGACGCCACTGGGATAGCTCATAATCCGCCAGTTTCAATGCGCCGCTATCCAATTTCATCAATATGTCCTGAGCCCAGGGTACGAGAAGCCAGACAATGGTGCCCTTTTCCTCGCTCACGGCTTCAAGCACGCATTCGGGCGATACCCCCTTGAGGATCACAGAAGTGCCGCCCACAATCAGGCTCCCGAACCAGTGCATCTTCGCCCCTGTATGGTAGAGGGGCGGGATGAGGATAAAGATATCATCTTTCGTCTGAAAATGGTGTATGTTTTCCGTAATACAGGCAGTGGCCATGTTGTGGTGAGTGAGAAGGATGGGTTTGGGTTGCCCCGTCGTGCCCGATGTAAAGTAAAGGCCACAGGGATCATCTAAAGTAATGTCCACTTTGAGGGGTTCAGTGTCTGCGAACCGCATTAGCGCTTTATAGGATAGGGCAAAAGGCGGGGTAGAGTCGCCGGTGCAAACAAACTGTTTCACCGTGCCTAACTTATCCTTGGTTTCCTCTATCTTCTCCCTGAACTCCTCGCCAAAGATAAAAACCTGTGGTTCCGCAACAGCGGCACATTTTAGTATATCATCACTGCTAAAGCGGAAATTGAGAGGAACTACCCAGGCACCGGTACGCACAATACCAAAATAAACCACCAGCCAGTCTATGGAGTTGTGCATAAGCTGCATGACCCGGTCACCTTTTTTGATGCCCATTTCCTGCAATACCCGGGAGAACTGGTTGGCGCGACGGTCAAATTCACTCCAGGTAATTGTGAACCGTTTCTGTTCTGCAGGAATTCTCTCCACCAGGGCGATGCTCTGGGGATACATTCTGGCATTCCTCGCCAGCATCTCACCGATATGAATCTGTATGTAACCCATTTATGAGTCTCCTTTCCCGTGATACCTGTAATAATGCTGGGTATATTAATTCAGGTCAGGCGCTATTATTACGGTTCTTTGCTTTCTCCGTCAAAATATTTTCTATGTCCCCGGGTGCACCAAAATGAATGCAGTGGGCGGGACAGACATTGTCGGCGCAGGCTGGCATGAGGCCACTATGGACGCGGTGGCTGCAAAGATTACACTTATGGGCAATTGCCCCATGATTATCAAAAGTGATGGCGTGATAGGGGCAAGCCTCCACGCAAGCCTTACAACCGGAACAGCTTGCTTCATCCAGGATAACGATCCCGTCATCCCTTTTGCTGATGGCCTCCACCGGACATGTTTCGGCACAGGGTGGGTTTTCGCAGTGCCGGCAAATGTTAACCTGGTAAAGGAAGTTCAGCATGCCGGCATTTTCCCCAGGCCAATCTTCCGTAACATAGATAAGTTTAATACCGTCACGTGCCTGGTTTTCCTGCTTGCAGGCTACCTCACACGTTTTACAGCCCCAACAGGCTTCATTGTCGATCCGTAAAATATATTTTTGCACGACGAGCATTCTCCTCCCGTTTAAGGTCAAGGTTAACGTGCTGCGCCAGCGGGTGAGCAGCGGGCGGGCATTTAAACTCCGCCCCACAATTCCAACCTCTAATTTCCAAGCTCTAGTTTAATGCGGCAAAGGAGCGCTCTTACGTTAGTGGCTCCCATGGCGGGATCGCAGCCCTCGTACCCGTTATCGGTCAGGATATTAATATTTGATTCATCCCACCCGTGGCCCGGTTCTTTTCTTTCCGGGTACCACCAGGCATGCTGGGCTGCCACCACCCGGGGGTCAATGCCGGCGAATAATTTAGCCCGCTGCCGCACTTTGCCCCGCGGTGATTCAATAATCACCCAATCCCCTTCTTTGATCCCTTCCTTTGCTGCTGTTTCAGGGTGTATTTCCACCTGCGGATCCTTGTGCAATTCCCGCAGCCAGGGTATCTGCCTATTCTCCGTGTGGAAAAATCCGGGCTGTCTCGCTCCCGTGATCAGGATATACGGATATTCCTCATACAAATCAGGAGTACTTACGGGGCTTTCGGGAATCTCCCGATGTTGGGGCAGGGGATCATAGCCCATTTTCTCCAGGACAGTGGAATAAAGTTCGAATTTGCGAGTGGGGGTGGAAAACCCTTTTTCCTTGTACTTTTTGTACTTAACTTCTCCCCTAACATAGTCTATCTGCTTAAATTCCTGCCAGGTAATCCCCAGGGGTTCAAGGATATAATCAAGGCCGCTCTCGAAGCTATCCCACCAGTATTCCCCCTGCCCGATGCGGTGCGCCAGGTCGTTGAGCATCTCGTGATCGGAACGGCATTCCCCCACCTGTACTACCTTGCGGCGGGGCAGGATGTAACCATGGCGCTTCCAGAAATCACCGATATAGTCCATCTCCAGCCAGGTTGAGGCCGGTAGCACAATATCAGCCAGTTCTGCCGTGGGGGTCATGAAGAAATCGGATACCGCCATAAAGTCCACCTGCTCCAATGCTCTGTATACCTCACGGGCATTTGCCCGGGTGAGCACAGGGTTGGAACTGATGAAGAAGAGCATTTTAACCGGATATGGTTCTTCATCAAGTACGGCGTCCCAGACAGCCTTGGGGTTGATGATGGCAAATTGCCCGGCCAACCGGAAACGTTCACCCCCCAGGCGCTTTGCCGCCTGTTCCTGAGGCAGTTTGTCGTGGGCACCAAAACGGCCCACATTCACGATGGGTGGTGCCTTAAAGAGAACCTGGCCGCCGGGAACATCAATGTTGCCGGTGAGGCCCATGAGAAACATGAGCAACCGGTCATTGTCGGCGCAGTTAATCTGCTGTTCGATGGCCACACCCCACTGCACTGCGGCCGGCTTTGTCACGGCAAACAGCCTTGCCGCCTCCCTGATTTTCTCCCGGGGCACCCAGGTGATCGCTTCGACCCGTTCCAGGGGGTACTCATTCACACGTTTTACAAAATCATCCCAGCCATAAGTATAATTATTCACAAAATCTTTATCGTAGAGCTCCTCATTCACAATGACGTTAAGCATACCCAGGGCAAGGGCCGCATCGGTGCCGGGCCGTAGCTGCAGCCAGAGATTTGCCCGGGCGGCGGGACGGGTAAGCCGCGGGTCAATGACGATCAGCTTTGCCCCCGCGTCCAAGGCCACGGAAAAGGGTTCCCCCTTATAGCAATCGGGATTGGAGATTGTCACATTGTTACCCCACATCATAATACACTTGGGGAAATTTTCGTAATCAATTATTGGGTTTGTGCCACAGGTAATAATGCTGGTGGCAATGCGGGGGCCATAGCAGAAGTGGCCCGCTGTCAGAACATTGGGGGAACCAAGCAGATTGGCGATGCGGTATATGGCCGCCTCGTTTTCGCGACCTGTGCCGTAGCCGAAAACTACGGATTCGGCCCCGTATTTTTCTTTGTAACCCAGGATGCGCGCGGCAATGGTACCTAAGGCCTCGTCCCAGGAGATACGTTCCCATTTGCCGCTTAACTTTGGTCCCACACGCCTGACGGGGTACGTGAGCCTGTCCGGATGATAAGCAAGCTGTGCCGAGGCCAGCCCTTTACTGCAAAGGGTACCGTGGTTGATCGGGCAATCCTGGTCCCCGGCGATCTTCGCCACTTTCCCGTCTTTAACAAAAACAAGTACACCACAACCGCCATGACACATGCGGCAATGACTTTTGATTACAGAGTCATACCCGTAAAACTCCATTTCCCGCTCTGCGTTTGCGTACTTAAATTCATGCATTTTTTCTCCTCCGCTAATAAGATGAGTTTTACAGGATACTTGAACCGGGGGATGGAAGCTTTGGACTATCAGGAAAAAGTCTGTCTCTATCATAAAGAGAAAAATCAAACTGTTTTAAAGTTTTAGTTAAATAATATTATAATACCGTTATTCCTTTGCCGTAGTCAAGGTGTTTTATAGCCATTCAGTATTCAGAAGAATAACCCAATAAGCAGCCTCCGATAAGTTGTCATATCCTTGAAAGAAGAGGAGCATTTCTAACATCAAGATCAGCTCCCAGTTTCTTTTATACTGACTCCTAAATCCTGAATTCTAACTCCTAACTCCTGAGCAGTTATGGTATTTTGAAATAGTTGCGTGAATAGTTATGGAATATATCTCATTTCAAGAGAAGGATCACAGAAAATTTTGAAGAATATTATTTTAATTCTCTTTTTTAGGGAAAAAAAAGCCAAGGGGTGGTTCTTTTGCCGGCAGATTTTTTGGCGGAGCCGTACAAGATTAAGATGGTGGAGCCGATTAGGATGACCAGCAGGGAGGAACGGCAAAGGTTGATCAAAGAGGCGGGATATAACATGTTCTTCCTGCGGGCTGAAGATGTCTATATTGACCTTTTAACGGACAGCGGCACGTCGGCTATGAGCCAGGAACAGTGGGCTGCCATGATGTTGGGGGACGAAGCCTATGCAGGTTCCGGCAGCTATTATCGTTTAAAGGATGCGGTGGAGAGCATTACGGGATACCCGCATGTTTTGCCTGCACATCAGGGTCGGGCTGCAGAAAAAATTGTCATGGATATACTAGTTAAGCAAGGCATGGTGATCCCGGGGAATATGCACTTCGACACCACCAGGGCGCATATGCAGCTGCGCGGCGGTAAACCCCTGGACCTCATTATCCCGGAGGGCCTTGATCCAAAAAGCCGGCATCCGTTTAAAGGCAATATAGATTTGGATAAACTGGAAAATGTGCTAAAGCAACATGGTAAAGAGAAAGTGCCCTTTGTACTAATCACCATTACATGCAATAATAATGGCGGACAGCCCGCATCGCTGACCAATATCAAGGAGGCCGGTGAACTCGCCCGGCGGCAAGGCATCCCCCTTTTCTTCGATATTGCCCGTTTTGCGGAGAACTCCTACTTTATCCATACGCGGGAAGAGGGCTATAGGGAAAAAAGTATCAAGCAGATTGCACAGGCAATATTTGCATGCGGCGACGGGTGTATGATGAGTTCAAAGAAGGACGGCCTGGTGAACATGGGAGGGTTTATGGCCTTCAATGACCGCTCCCTTTATGAGCAGGCTTGTCAGCTCTCCATCATCAATGAAGGGTTTCCCACCTACGGCGGTATGGCTGGCAGAGATATGGATGCCCTGGCCCGTGGCCTGGAGGAGGTCCTGGAACTTTCCTATCTGAAATTCCGCATGGGCCAGGTGGCTTACCTGGCGGAAATGTTGCTTAAGGCCGGTGTCCCCATCGTGGAACCCCCCGGTGGTCATGCTGTATATATAGACGGACGCCGCTTCCTGCCCCATATACCCCAGGAGCAGTTCCCTGCCCAGGCTGTCTCCGTGGCTCTCTACATCGAAGGGGGTATTCGCACCCTGGAGCTGGGAAGTATTGTCTTTGCCGAAAAAGACGGGCAGACAGGAGTTTCTAAATACCCTGAACTGGATCTGCTGCGGTTGGCCATTCCCCGCCGTGTATACACTAACAGCCACATGGAATATGTGGCCGCCCATGTCATCGATCTGTATAAGCGGCGGGATACCCTGAAGGGATTGAAAATGGTTTATCAACCCCCCGTGGCCCGTCACTTTACCTGTCGCCTGGAGCCTCTTTAACAAAATCATAAGCTGCGGTTATTATTAAATATCAAAGCAAATAATAGAAACGATGATGCCGCAGGGTCCCGTGTATAAAAGAATATGGGGGATCCTGCTTTTTTGCAAACGGTGTAAATCAAAAAAGGGCATAATAATGTGGAATTAAGCGCAATGATGAGTTAATGTTGTATGAGATGGTGTCAAATTCAATAATATATTTGACTATATTTTGTGTTATATTCTATACTGTAGGAAGATCCACTTGTCAGACAAGCAGATATACGTAAAAAGACAGCGTCTTGGTAAGTTGCTGGAAAAAAGGAGGCTCCAGCCGTGGAAAAATTAATAATTAAAAGAAACAGCTTAAGTGATGAAATCATAAATTATATCCAGGCGCAAATTCTGGAGGGGAAGATTAATCCCGGACAAATGCTGCCTGCGGAAAAAGAAATGTGTGATCTTTTTTCTGTGGGGAGAAGCACTGTACGGGAAGCGATTAAGGCTTTGGTAATGGTCGGACTCCTGGAGAAAAAGCGGGATGGTACATACGTTAAAGCCCAATTTGATTTTGTTTTCCGTTCTCCTGTGGATAATAAAATAATCCTGAAGCAGGTTAACAGACGTGATTTGCTGGAAGCGAGGCGGATCCTGGAAGTTCAGCTTGTTGGACTGAGTGCCAGGCGGGCCACGCCGGAAGAGTTGCGTTCGATGGGTGAACATATAGAACTTATGGGAAAAAAAATTAATGAAGAAAAATTCCAGGAGTATATAATTGACGATGTTAACTTTCATCTTACAATTGCCCGCTCGGCTCATAATGATGTTTTAACCAACCAAATAATGACCATACGGGAACTAATGATTGATTTTCAAGCGGGACTGCTTGATTTGCCTGTTATTCCCAAGTGTCACAACTTTCATTGTTTAATTTTTGAAGCGATTCGCAAGGGAGACGCCTTTGCAGCACAGGAACAAATGCTGGCCCACTTGGAGGATGTAGAAAATATTCTTGAAGAAACTAACATACCCAAAGCTTTTTGATCGAGCAGAGCGGTTGCTCACAGGTAAC
>SKTJ01000209.1 GCA_007122565.1 Syntrophomonadaceae bacterium
ACAGGACTGTCTGACGGGGTACATTGGTGCGGTGAAAGAGGTCCCCCGCTACCAGAAAGAGCCCGCATTTTTCCTCGTTGGCCCGCTCCACCAGCCCCGCCAATGTCTTGAAACGGGCCTCCACCAGTTCTTTTCTTACTCCTTCCGGATATCCCCGGTTACCATAGGCCATGCCGAGGTGAAGGTCCCCTGTATGAAATATTTTTTGCAGCATGTGCTTTTATTCCCTCCCGCGGTGTTTTGGCTATTATGCAGCGTTTTCCACCGTTTTTGATTAATTCTTGATACATTACCGTTAATCCTTCCTCATTTCCATTTTTTATCCCGTTGCGAATATTTTTATGAATATTGAAATTTGACAGACAGTCGTATTTTTAGTACAATTAGTTATAAACATATAAAGATTTTAAATAAAAAGGAGTGTAGAAAATGGGCGAAAAAACCTTTAAAAGCTTGTCTTCAGAAAATGGAACCACTTATATAACAGATGAGGTTGTGGCAATTACTGCAGGTTTGGCTGCCATTGAAGTGGAAGGGGTAGCCAGTATGAGCGGCGGCATGGTTGAGGGTATTGCACAAAGGCTGGGGAGGAAAAACCTTGCCCGGGGTATTAAAGTGGATATAAGTGATGAGGAATGCACCATTGATGTCTACATTATCATCAAATATGGCGTAAACATCCCGGAGGTATGTAAAAAAATACGGAAAAACACTAAAACTGCCGTTGAGGATACAGTAGGCATGAAGGTAACCGCTGTAAACATTCATGTGCAGGGATTGAGCATAGGAGAGGAAGGCGAAGATAAAGCGGCAGCAGATGAAGCGGCGGAAGCATAGAACTTATCATGGGGGCAACCTCCGCAAAAAAACACCCTTTAAAGGGTGTTTTTTTGTGCTCCCTGTATCAGAACTGTTACTTTACTATCATTACAGTGGATTCCACTTCTTGCGCCACCGCATTACTCACACTGCCCAGCAACAGTTTTTTCAAACCTCCCAGCCCCCTGCTGCCGATCACGACCAGATCATATTTTCCTTTTTTAGCTTCTTCAATAATGGTAGTGGCAGGATGGCCTTTAGTCAGGAGCGTATTAACTTTTATATTTTTTTCTTCAAATATTTTTGCTGCCTCCACCAGTTTCTTCTTACCTTCTTCTTTCTTTTCTCCATCAATTCGTTGTAATATTTCTCCAGTTACATAACCATCTGCATGTGGCGATATAATAGCTGTATCCAGGTAGTACACATGAATTAAAGTTACCGAGGCGTCTTCCAGGTGCTCTGCAGTAGAGGCCGCTTTTTTTACCGCTTTTATACTTTGTTCCGACCCGTCCGTACAAACCAGTATTTTCACGACGGCCATTCCCCCTTAGCATGGTATTTATTAACTTATTCCACAAATTATTCAATAATCCTTTTTATTTGCAATAATTCCCTCCAAAGCTAATTTTTTTAAAGGATTCGCAGCAGATGCCAGCGAAAATAACATATGTTGGGGCTAAACCTGGATGCCACAGATTGTACCCCCGTGGAGTCTGAAAAATAACACTGTATTGTCCGGCATATGACATTTGACTTTAGACTGTCTCTCATTCTTGTTCAAATCTTTGTGTAAGCTCCAAAAATATCCGTTCTTCTTTTATGGAGCCCGGCGCTTCGTTAACGAGGATAGTTGTATTATCATCTTTATACTTAGCCAGCCAGGAGAAATCAATATTGCCCCTGCCCACAGGTAAATGATCATCATCTATACCATGATTGTCGTGAATATGAAGATGGGCTAAGTTACGCCCTAATGACTCAATCCATTCTTCTACGGGAAGCCTTGAGAAAATATTGACATGTCCTGTATCCAGACAAGCCCTGAGGTAGGGAGATTTAAAGTTATTTATGACACGGAGCATGGCAGTGGGTGTTCTGTCGAAGATATTTTCCAGTGTTATAACCATATTTTTGCGGACACAGAGGGGGAGGAACCGTTCCCAGAACCAGTTGGCGTTATCTAACCAGTCCCCAAAATAGGTTGGGTAATTCATCTGGGGGTTGAAGCATGAATGTACAACCATGGTTGTGCATCCCAGTTCGCTTCCCAGGACCAGGGCCTGGGAGAGACGGTTGAGCGTCAAATTTTGCACCTGTCTGTCCATACTGCTCAGACAAAGCTCCTGAAAAGGACCATGCAGAGAAAGAGTCCCTTTAAAAGAACCCAGCAGTCGCTGATATCCCTTAATAATTCTATTGGCATGTTTATCAATATTTTCCGGATTTATAAAATCCTGTATCTCCAAGTGATCATAATGATCAATGTAAAAACATGGATTAACTTTAAACAGATCGAATAAAATGCCGCTGCCTTTTTTCATCTGGCTACCTTCCTCCCTTCACCCTTATACTATGCTTGCAAATAGTCTCCGCTGTATTATTTCTATATGCAAAAGATAATTCCTTTAAATGCATAGTGACCAACTGTGGGACCGGAGTGTTCCCATAAGAGAGGAAAGATAATGACTCCTTTCTCCTGACTACTGACTACTGGCTTCTGATTCTTATTCTGACTCCCGACTCCCGACTACTGAATCCTTTCTCCTGACTACTGGCTCCTGACTACTGGCTTCCTGGCTTCCTGGCTCCTGAGCAGTTAAAAGGTTTATATTAAGAAGTGCAGGGAAATATAAGATTTTAAGGGGTGAATAGATGTATTGTGCGCAAACAGGTTAAAACAACAAATTAATTTCTTCGTGGAAGTTGACAAGTTAAAGCAGATAACCCGTCAAAATTATCTGTCGGACGGGACCAGGAAAGAGAACGATGCAGAACATTCCTGGCACCTGGCCCTCATGTGTATCCTGTTCCGGGAATATGCCAATGACAAGGAAAATTTAGATCTGCTGCGGGTGATCAAAATGGTACTTATCCATGATCTTGTGGAGATCGATGCGGGGGATACCTACTGTTATGATGAAGCAGCAGGCATTGGCAAGGCAGCAAGGGAGCAACGGGCTGCTGACAGGCTTTTTCATATGTTGCCTCCCGATCAGGAGCAGGAGTTCAGGGCCCTCTGGGATGAATTTGAAGAAAGACAGACAACTGAAGCTAAATTTGCCGCGGCACTGGATCGGTTGCAACCGCTTACCCTTAACTTTAGGGCACAGGGAAAATCATGGCAGGAACATGGAGTAAAGCTTGACCAGGTGTTGGAGCGCAACAGCTCCATAACTAACGGAGCACCGGCCCTTTGGGATTTTGCCCGGGAGATGATCGACGATGCCGTGGAAAGAGGGTTTTTGCAAAAAAAGGATTGACCGATATCTTAGAGATACTGTGCTTGTTTTACAAGAATAAAACAGGTTTGAATCTGTTATGTTATAATGATGATAAGGAGGCGTCAGAATAAGAAAATCGGTGTTATCTTGATTATCCTATATTCTGAATTCTGACTACTGAATCCTGAATACCATAAATAAATCAGAGGTCATATACTATGGAAAGGTTTCATGTGGGAGGCAGGGTTCTGAAAACAGTTATGGCTGTGACCCTGGCCATTTTTTTGGCACAGCAACTGGGCTTTGAACGGATCACCCTGGCTGCTATCGTCGCTCTCGTAACGGTTCAGCGAACATTCTATCATTCCCTGCTAAAAAGCCTGGCCAAGCTGGGGAGCGTATTAATGGGCGGCATACTGGGAACTGTTTTCGGTTATCTGTTTGGGATCAATCCCCTGGCTTATGGGCTGGTAACTTTGTTGGCCATTCTGATCTGTCTGAAAATACATTGGGAGGAACACATTTTCCTCACAACTATAACAGCCATAACCATTATTTTCAGCGGGGCGGTAAGCCTGGAATTATATATGCTTGAGCAAATTTTCACAGCTCTGCTGGGAGCGGTAAGTGCCCTGGGAGTAAACTACCTGTTCACCCCCAATCATAAGCAGGAGGTAATCAGGAAACTGTTGCATACAGATGCAAGCTTGCGCCGTTTAATTGACTTTATTATAGTAGAAGTGCAAAAGCCCGGTTGTGATGACACCACTTTTACAGAGGAAGTGCCCCGGCTGCGTAATGAAATCGAGGCAGGCAAGGATATTGCCATGCTGCTCCGGGAAGAGCAGCGTTTTATTATTAAAAGAGAAACGCCTTCCGACCGCTACCGCCAGGCCTTTCACATTTTAAATTCACAACTGGACAGGCTGGATGAGATGCACAGACTGGCCCGACGCATGCCCGTGGGAGTGCCTCAGGCTGTTCCCCTGGCAAAGCTGCTTCGAATCGTGCAGAAAATCCAGTACAGAAAATTTCGCAACGAGAAAGCAGCTTATGGAATGCTGGAACTGATCCTTGAAAACCTGGATCGGTATTTTACGGACTTGGATGTGCCCTGTTCAAGAGAAGAATTTGTAAGCCGGGCCTCCATATTTCATATGTTCCAGGAGATAAAAAGATATTACAGGAGAACCCAGATAATCCCCACTCCATTTGAAAAAGAAGAGCAACCCAAGCGTTGGGGACGGAAAATAAAACCGCTGCCCCTTTTTAAGGAAACTTGAAGGTATAAAAGATTGTCTCATAGAAATAAATAAAAAGTTTGATCAAGGGAGGCTGTAAATGAAAATTAAACCAATCAATCACAAATTGAAACTTTATGGTTTTAATAACCTCACGAAGACACTCAGTTTTAATTTTTATGATATCTGTTATGCCCTGACCCAGGAACAACATAAGGGATATATCGAGTATATCGATGAGGAATATAACGCAAACAGACTGGTGAGCATTCTTACCGATGTTGCTGAAATTATCGGAGCCACTATCTTAAATGTTGCCAACCAGGATTATCATCCCCAGGGAGCCAGCGTCACCATGCTGGTGGCAGAAGATGAAGTCATTGATGAAGCTGAATCGATGAGAATCCTGGAAAACGAATCTCCCGGCCCCTCCTCAAGGGCTGTGGTGGGACACCTGGACAAAAGCCATATTGCGGTGCATACGTATCCGGAAAACCATCCGGACAAAGGGATTAGCACATTCCGGGCTGATATTGATGTTTCCACCTGTGGCAGAATATCTCCCCTCAAGGCCTTAAATTATCTTATTACCAGCTTTGAGCCTGACATTGCCATGATGGACTACCGGGTCAGGGGTTTTACGCGGGATGTGAACGGTAAAAAATATTACAAAGACCATAAAATCAATTCCATTCAAAATTTTATCGACGAAGAAACACGGAGCAGTTACCAGATGATTGATGTAAATGTCTATCAGGAAAACATCTTCCATACCAAAATGCTGTTAAAAGAATTTGATCTGGATCACTACCTGTTCGGGGTAGCCAAAAAGGAAATACAAAAAAAAGATAAACAAATAATAAAAAAGCGGATCAAAAAAGAAATGCTCGAAATTTTCTATGGCAGAAATATTTAAGGGGAATTAAAATACTCTTTCACTGCATCACGGGAACGGGTGTTAAAAACGTTTTCTTTTTCCAGCCAGCCTTTGCGGGCCACGGCTACTCCCAGATTTGTATCTTTGATCTCTGCAATGCTATGGGCATCAGGGTTGATGGATATTAACAGGCCCATTTCCCTTGCTCTTTTTAAATGCCGCCAGTCCAGATCGAGCCGCGCAGGGCTGGCATTCAACTCAACAATAACATTATTTTCCAACGCAGTTTGCAGGATTTTCTCCAGTTCCAGGGGGTACTCTTCCCTGCCCAGCAGCAGCCTGCCCGTTGGATGCCCCAGCATGGTGACCATGGGGTGGGAAAGTGCCCGGATCAACCTCGCTGTCATCTTTTCCCCGGATATTCTCATTCCGGAATGGACAGAGGCAATGACAAAATCCAGACGCTCCAATATCTGATCCGGATAGTCCAGGGAACCATCGGCCCTGATATCCGACTCCACTCCACTGAAGATGGCAATATCAGGATATTTTTGCTGCAGCTCCCCAATCTCTGTTAGCTGTTTTTCCAGGTCTGCTTCTTTTAAGCCTCCTGCATAAAAAGCGGACTGGCTGTGATCCGAAATGCCCACATAAGAGTAGCCTGCCTCACGGCACGCCAAGACCATTTCCTCCAGGGAATTATTCCCGTCACTATAACCCGTGTGCACGTGAAAGATGCCCTTAATATCCTTTTCCTCTATGAGGTGGGGCAGCGTTCCCTTTTCCGCCGCTTCAATTTCCCCATAATTCTCCCGCAGTTCAGGCGGCACATAAGCCAGCCCAAGCGCCTCAAAAATATCTGCTTCAGTACGGCAAACCACCAGTTTCTCTCCCTGGAATACGCCATACTCATTTATCTTCATCCCCATGCCCTTAGCACGGTGCCGCAGCGCCGTGTTATGCTCCTTACTGCCCGTAAAGTGATGCAGTGCATAGGGAAACGTTTCGGTCCGCACAACCCTGAGGTCCGCATTGATCCCTTCCCTGAGCTGGACGGAAACCTTTGTTTCCCCCAGGGCAATCACCTGCAAAACCTGGGGAAGTTCTGCAAAATACCTGGTTAAATCTCCCGGCACAGCAGTAGAGGCCACCAGGTCAATATCTTTGACAATCTCCTTGCACCGTCTGAGGCTGCCGGCCAGGCTTACCTCTCCAATATCCGGGAAACCGCTGATGCTGGTCAAGAGTGCATCGGCTATTTCCTTTGCCTCAGCATAATAATGCTGTCCCTGGAAACGCCTGTGATACTCAATCCCTTTAATAATATTTTCCTGGGTTTTGGCACCAAAACCCTTCAGGCAAAGGAGTCGATTTTCCTTGCAGGCATATTCCAGCTCTCCCAGCGTGGTAATTCCAAGGGTATCATGAAGCGTTTTTATCTTACGGGGCCCCAGGCCAGGGACACTTAACATATCGATCAGGCCTGGCGGTATGCTCGCTTTAAGCTCTTCATAATACTGAAGTTTACCTGTCAGGACAAGCTCTTTAATTTTTTCATTCAATGCCGCGCCAATACCGGGAACATTCTTTAGCTTATCCTCCTCCACAAGCAGGCGCAATTCCCCGTCGCCCATTAGCTCAACGGTCCTGGCCCCGTTGAAATAAGCCCTGCTTTTAAAAGAGTTCTCTCCCTTCAGTTCCAAAAGAACTGCAATTTCCTGAAGTATGACGGATACCATATTTTTTCCCATACTTATCTCCGTTTCTGAAATAAAAGTTGGAAAGTTGGAAAGTTGGAAATTACCGATAATCAAATGTGCTCTCATTTTATTTTACCCTGAAAAATGCGAAATAAATGTCCATATATCTTTTGTTTAGCTATCAACTGGCGGGCGGACAGGGTCGTTTGCCCCTAAGGTTTTG
>SKTJ01000257.1 GCA_007122565.1 Syntrophomonadaceae bacterium
CCAACGCTTAGCTGAAACCTTCTGACTTTCCACCATAATGCTCCTCTGTTCATGTTGTTGATAAACATCGCCACCTTTACCTTAACAAATAATTGCAAAGATGCTATAAACAAACTGTCAACAAATTGTCAACTTTTCAGTTTTATTCCAGCTCTATCCCCGGAAAATATAACATTATCTTCATCTATTTTTTGAATCATTTATGCATTACAATAATAACAACGGCGCAGGAGTCAGGAGTCAGAATAAAACATCGAAAAATGACATAGATCTGGAAAGGAAGGTGTAGTTGATGAAAAGTAAATTTGTTTTAATGGGCATTTGTATTTTATTGTTGTCAGGTATGACTGGGTGTGGCACAGTCCCGGTTGACCGTAACAACAATGGAGTGAGTGGAGCAGACGAGCCGATTGTTTATGAGTATACGGAAGAAGGAATTATCAAACCGGAAATAGCAGAAAAGGTGATCGGTGAAAAAACGGACAAGGCCATTAATGCTATAAAAGAAAAAGATGCGGAAATTATATCCGCTTTAGCTCACCCTGTTAATGGGATCAGATTTACCCCATATACCTATGTTTTATTGGAAAGGGATGTTGTCTTTAGCAAAGAGGCACTGCTGGATTTCTTTGAAGATGAAGAAAAATATTTATGGGGATATTACGACGGCAAAGGACATGATATCAGATTAACCCCCGCTCAATATTATGAAGAATTCATTTATACCGCTGATTTTGTTAATGCAGATGAGGTTGGCTACAACACTGTATTAAGCAGCGGCAACATGCTTGAAAACCAATTCGAAGTTTACGAAAATCCAATCGTCGTTGAGTACTATTTCCCAGTTTTTGACCCCGAATTCATCGGTATGGACTGGCAGAGCCTGCGCCTCGTATTTGAAGAATATGAAGAACAGTGGTTTTTGACCGGTATCATCCATAACCGCTGGACCATCTAACAAAAGGGAAACGCCCCCACTGGCATGGAATTTGCTCCATTTTTTTCTCCAGTTACTGCCTTTCTAAGGCCGCGCTTTCTTTTCACCTGGGCCGGTATAGAATTTCTGGGTATAGTAAGGCTTTCCTGTGTTTGCGAAAGCTACGCCCACGCCGAGCATTTCGTAATCACCCAGCATGCTTCTGCGATGGCCGGCAGAGTTGAGCCAGCCGTGGTAGGCCTCGATGCTGTTAGCTTGCCCCATGGCAATATTTTCTGATGCCGCGGTAAAGGTAATCCCCCCGTCCTTTATCCGGTCAAAGGGAGAGCGGCCATCCAGCCCGGTGTGGGAAAAATAACCTTGCCGGGCCATATCTTCACTGTGTTCCCGGGCCACTGCCGCAACTTTGTCATTCCAGTATAAAGGCTTAAGTCCCTGCTTTACGCGGAGCACGTTAGTCAAGTCAAAAACCTGCCGCTCAAAGGAAGCCTGCCTTGCGGCACTGTACGGTGCATAAAAAGAGGCCATCCCTTCTTCCACTCCCTGCTCCACCAGGAGAATGGCATCCAGCCGCTCCCCGTCTAGCAGATCGTACATAAAGGTGGCGAAAAAGCCGTCTAGCAAATAAGTATCTGATTTTGCGTCACGCATGATAAAGTTGGTGTTTCCCTTGCGGATCGAATCCAGCGGGCTGCCTAAAACCTGCTGTACCTGGCTTTTGCTGGTGGCAGAGGTAAAACCATAGGGTGTACGCCAATTGCCGCTATTGCTGTACAACGCCACCACCCGGCCGTTTTCCATACCTACCTGCAGGTAATCGCTGTAGTCCTGGTTGTACACTTCCCAGTAAAAACCGTACTTGCTCAAATCCTGCCGCGCCGCCCGGCCCAGCACCTCTTCAACTTCTGTTGCCGCATCGCCGATGGCAATTTCCCTGAAGTTAAACCCATCTGCAGCGTACTCTGCCTGCGGTTTAGGTTTTTCACTTTCAACGGTTGCTTCCCCTTCTTGTTCCTCTAAGTCACTGTGTGTGCCAAAATCTGAGGCTTCTTCCTTGTGCAGCTCTTTTTGCACACTCACTGTGCGGCTTGTCCCATCCCAGGCTACATGTGCTCCCAGGGCCTCCCCAACGACACGAATCGGCACCATTGTTCTGCCATCTATAATCTGGGGCGGCACATCCGTTTGTAAGGCCTTGCCGTTGATAACGATGGTAATATCTGTCCCCGGCCCGCTGAGAGGGCTGAGCAAGGGCTTATCCTGATCATCAATCAGCACGGCACGGGTAGTACCGCACCACTCCACCATGGAACCCAGCGCCTCCCCGATGAAACGCAACGGCACTATGGTTCTGCCTGAAACTATCTGGGGAGGCACATCAGATACAATCAGCTTTCCGTTTACTTCAATTTTAATTTCCTCATCCTGCGCCGCAGTCACCATTCCTTCGCTGCCTGCTGCCGCTGCCGGAACGAAAAGACCAATCACAAACAAGGCAAGTACGACAACCAAAACAGCTTTTTTCATCCTTCATATCTCCAATCTATTTATCAATGGGGACTTGGGATTACATCCAGCTTAAGATTGCTTGTTTCGTTTCGTTATACTGCTAAGCCACGGGGACACCACGGCACCGCTATGCACGTTCGCGGGCGGACAGGGTCGTCCGCCCCTACATAACAATACACAGTTTTGTTAAAAATTGCAAGAACAAATTATTTTGGATCGAGTACGAACTTTTCACCCTCTGCCAGCCCTTCTGTAATTACCACTTCCTGCCTTGTCTCCAGGCCAGTTTTAACAGGGCGGATGGTTTCACGGCCGTTTTCAATAACTAAAAGGGCATCTTCCCCCTCGTAAGTGAAGAGGGCTGTTTTGGGGACGGTTATTATATTGGTTCGCTCCGCTGTGGTAAACTGCACATCCAGCGAATAACCGGGGGCTATCTTTAAATCACCGGGAAGCTCCGGTGTGATGGTCACTTTTACTCGCTCTTCTTCCAGGCCCAGGGACGAATGAGTTCTTTCAGCATAAGGTGAAATTGCGGTCACAATGCCGGGGAAGGTTATACCCCCATCCCTTAATTCCAGCAGCAGCTTTACTGTTACCCCTTCTGCAATGTCATGAATATCACTGGTTAAGACCCTGGCTTCCACACGGTAATCATCCGGTTGAAAGAGGCTCAGCAAGGGTGTCTGGGGGCCTGCGATACCACCTTCTTCAATGTTTACATTAGCAACCAAACCGCTGATCGGAGCAGTGATACGAAAGTTGGCCAATTGGTCATTTACAAGAGCGATCCGGGCAAGGATTGCCTTTCTTTGGGCCGCAAGAGCTTCCCTGCTGCCCCGTGGCGGTTCATAGGCTTCAAATAATGCCTGCAGCGCTTTTTCCTGCTGGGCCAGGTTGTATGCTGTTTTTCTTACCAGCTCTGCTGCTTCTTCCAGCTCTATTTTTGAAACGGCCCCTTCCGTATAGAGCTGCTCCAACCTGTGATAATACTGCTGCGCCGTTGCAAGGCTTGCTTTTGCTTCTTCGATTGTGTTTCTGTAGCTTTCCAACTCTGCGGCACCGGGCGTTCTTTCCAGTTGCAACGCTTCCGCATCCAGGCTGCTCAGGCGCGCCTCCAGTTCTGCCAGGGTATAGCTTAATTCACTGTCATCAAGGATCACCATCAGATCACCGGCTGTGACCTTGCTTCCCTCACTGACCAGCAGTTCCCTGACCCGGGCAGTGTGCAGCGAATAAACGGTCCGGTCTTCAAAAGGCACCACCACTCCCGTTTCTGTAAACGTTTCTTTAATGTTGCTCAGTTCTGCCGTTGTTACCGCAACATCCGGTTGCTGCGTCAGCTGAAAAACAACAAAACCAGCTATAACCAGCAGAATCAGCACCCCGAAAATAACCGTCCATTTTCTTTTCACGCTGCTCCCCTCCTGTTTACTCTCTTGTTTTTAAAACATCAATCAGGCTAAGTTTTTCGATTTTACTTAAAACAAATCTCTGGGCCAGCCAGATGGATAAGCCGGTAATCAACGGGGCAACGAATAATGACTGTAATGTTAATTCCCCGGGGATCGTGTACATATCCGTGCTCATTTCCATAGCAAAACCCCACTGCATCATTTGGGCCAGAGGAATGCCGGCCAGAATGGCAAAGAAACTGATAAACCACTGCTCAAACGTAATCACGGAAAAGACCTCCCGCGGCGTCATTCCCAAAACCATCATGGAAGCCAGCTCCCGGCTCCGTTCCGACAAGATTATGAAACTGGAGCTGTAGATAATGGAGAAGCCGGTGATCACTCCGATAAAGACATAAAGATAGATGACGCTGCCAAATGTCTCCATAAGCTCCCTGGTTTGCCGGAACCGCTCCTCCCTGCCATCAACACCGGCTACAAAATCACTTTCCCGGTAGCGATCGCGCAGCGTTGAGATATTGTGGCCAACTGTTTCATCAGTATCCCCCCTTACACTGAGGAGAAATGAAGTGGCCAGTTTCCCCTGTCTTAGCATCCCTTCCACTGCGGAAAGCTCCATGTAAGCGTTCATACCCAGGTATTGGGGAATTATTTCCACCACCTTAACCTGCTGATCTTTGGCAAGGCGGAAAAGGGGGCTTCCGAAATCCAATGAATCACCTTTCTGCACATCCAGCTTTTGCGCCAGCCGTTCAGAGAGAATCAGGCCATCCTTTTCAGGAACAATCCGGTTACTGCGTTTATCCAAAATATTATAGAAAGTGCTGTCAGCGGTTATGCCCAGCAGCAATACATCTTCTTCCAGCCACTTATGGGACAGGGCCACCGGCACTTCCAGCATGGGCTCCGCCCGCATCACTTCAGGCAACTTCTCCAGTTCCCGGGCCACAGCTTTTCGTTCAGCCGGGAGATTGAGGATCAGTTTGGCATCGTAAGTTTCCACTTCTTCAAACTGATAAAAAACAAGTTTATCCACCATATCGTTAAAAGACCAGGTCATGGCTACCACCGCACAACTGATCATAATTCCCAGAAAGAGAAAGACACTTCTGCCCAGGTTCCGGGATAAATTCCGCACAGCCATCATGCCCTGAATCGTGAGCATCCCCCAGAAAAACCCGACCCGCTCCAAGAGAGACTTCCCGCTGAAAGGAGGGGCGGGGGGACGCATCGCCTCCGCCGGCTTTAACTTCAGAGCATCCTTACAGCCGTGATAGCCGGCAAAAAGAAATATGCTCACAGACAACAAAAGGCCCGTCACCAGATAATATAAAGAGAAACCCGTATAAACCGGGGGAACATTAAAGAATACGAAAAGCAGATTTGTCATCGGTGTAGCAAGCAGGATACCAAGGCTCCCCCCGATCAGGCCACCGATACTTCCAACAACCAGGGCATAGGAAAGATAGTGCACAACCACTTCTCTGTTGGTATAGCCGAAGGCCTTCAGCAACCCAATCTGCCCCCGCTGCTGCTCCACAAGCCGCTTCAGCATAATATAAAGAATGATCCCTGCAATAAACAGGAAGAGAAGGGGCAGTGCTTTGGACATACTGTTGATCCCGTTTATCTCTTCCGTTAACATAACGTGACTGAGCTGATCTTCCCGGGGGTAGATTGCCCTCAGTCCATACTGCTCCAGCTCCGGTTCAAGCAGTTCCTTTACCCGGTCAAAGTCAGCACCCGCTTCCAGGGTGAACACCAGGTCGTTTACCCTGTCCCGGGTATCCGGAAACAAAGTGGACATGTCTTCCAGGGGAACAAAGGCGATCCCAAACTGCTCCGGGTTCGGGTAAAACTCTTTTAAATCGCGCAGGGGATAAGTGAATTCGGGGCTCATTCCCACCCCGGTGAGGGTGAGCTCGTGCAATCTACCCCCGGCAATCACCTGCAGGCTTTGCCCCAGTTCCAGCCCATTGGCCTCGAAAAACTTATTATCAATCCAAGCGTTAAGCGCTCCGCCGGTCAATTCCGCTCCGCTCAAGAGCAGTGCATCATTTACCCGCCCCGGATCCGTAAGATCCAGCGAGACAAGCCTCAGATAAACGCTTTCCTGCCGCTGCGGCGCGTATAATCTTACTTCCCTCACGAGGCGGCCGCTCAGATGGCTGATCCCATCAATGCGGGAGAGGGTTTCCACATGGCGCTGGGGCATGGTTGTGAGTTCAACAAAGCCGTCGGCAAAATTCTGCCCGGTGTAAAATTCTTCTTTTGACAGCCTCAGGTTATCACTTAATATGGAAAAGGCCGTGAAAACCACCAGCCCGATCAGCACAAGCACCAGGCAGGCGAGGTAAGAGCCCTTATTCCCTAAAATATCGCGCAGCATCTTTCGCCAAAGCATTACCAGGTCACCTTTTCGGCAGAAATAGGATTTTCGTTTTTCTCCACCTTATCCACGCGCCCATCCTTCAGATAAACCACCCGGTCCGCCATGTGGCGGATGGAGGTGTTGTGGGTGATAATGACAACTGTTTTATGATAATTCTGACAGAAAGAGCGGAGCAACTTCAGCACCTGGATCCCCGAGGCAAGATCCAAAGAACCGGTAGGCTCATCACACAGGAGCATACTGGGGTTTTTAGCCAGCCCCCTGGCGATTGCCACCCGCTGCTGTTCACCCCCGGAAAGTTGAGCAGGAAAATGATCGCGCCGGTCGCTTAAACCCACCTGCGTGAGCAGCTCATCTATTTGCAGGGGGTTTTTAGCGATCTGCACCGAGAGGTTGATATTCTCATATGCAGTCAGATTGGGCATGAGGTTATAAAATTGAAAGATGAATCCTACTTCATTACGGCGGTAAAAGGTAAGCTCTTTGCTGCCCGCTTCATGCAACGCCAGTTCCCCGTAGAAGAGCTCCCCTGCACTGGCCGTATCCATACCGCCAATGATATTGAGCAGCGTACTTTTACCGGACCCGCTTGGACCAAGCACAACAACCAGCTCTTTTTCATAAAGGGTAAAATCCACCCCCCGCAGGGCATATACGATTACTTCCCCCATTTGATAGCTTTTTTCAACATTTTTAGCGACTATCAACGGATTTGTCATTAGTCCCTCCCCTTTGAACCACCGCTCATATCTGTATTTTGGAAAACATATACCCACCAATCACGACGAGAACAAAACTGCTGACCGCCAGCACCGTAAAATCCAACCCGATACCCAGTTGGGACTGTCCAATGAGGACGCCGCGCAAACCATCCACGCCGTAGGAAAGGGGGTTCACACGGACAATGGTATCTACTACCGCCGGCAGATCCTGCACGGGAAACAATGCCCCCGAGAGGAAAAATAACGGCATGATCAGGAAATTGAGGATCAGCTGGAAACCATGCATATCATCCAGCACCGAGGCGATGGCCGTCCCCAGGGCGGTAAA
>SKTJ01000035.1 GCA_007122565.1 Syntrophomonadaceae bacterium
GCCTTCCTTTGTAAGCGCCGTGTGCCGTACCAATAGCAATGGCCAACGCATCCACACCCGTTTCCTGTACAAAGCGCTGTGCCTCCAGCGGATCCGTTAAGAGGGCTTCATTTTCCGAAACAGAAATGTCATCCTCTGTGCCGCCAATTTTGCCCAATTCCCCCTCCACAGAGACACCCACAGCTCTGCCAATCTCCACAACTTGCCGCGTAATCTTAATATTTTCCGTCAGCGGAAGCGCCGAACCATCAAACATTACCGAACTAAATCCGGCACGAATACAGCCCATTACCTGAAAAAAATCGGTGCCGTGATCAATATGCAATACAACTGGGACATCGACTCCCTGAGCCGCCGTCTTCACCATGGCCGCTATATAGTCCAGACCGGCATAACGGATTGCTCCCGGGCTGGCCTGCAGGATTACGGGGGACCGCTCCGCGGCCGCGGCCTCGACAATTGCCTGCACAATCTCCATATTATTGGCATTAAAAGCGCCAACAGCATACCCACCGAGTTCCGCCGGTTCCAAAACATCTTTTAGTGTTACCAGCTCCATATCAACTTCATCCCCTTTTGCTTCAGTTTAAATGAACCCTTCCCAAATCTGTATCAGTAGCGGGACAAAAAATACAATCACCAGCAGAATAAATATGATGAAAGCGATCAGCAGGACGATCAAGGGCATGAAGTAGGCCAGGGTAGCACGGCCCCAGGAAAAGTCGTTAACCTGCTTTAACCCGGCAATACGCAGCCAGTGAGACCAGATGAATGCGCCGATGGTGAGGATTGCTGCAATATTAAAGGGCGTATAGCGGCCCAGCAGCCCGCCAACTGCCACCAGCAGATAGGGGATATAGGCATAACCCATAACGGCGCCCAAGCTTGAGGCTCTGCCATTTCCCCCAAAAAGAGCGGAGACAAAGTGAAACAAAGCCACCAACAGCAGAAAGTAAAGGGGTCCAAAAACAACCTGGAGCAAAATAGTGAAGAGGGGAAGGAGCTTCCATACGATCTCAAGTGCCTGTGGAGGAAATAACATATGGATCTCCAGGGGGAACAGCTCTCCGCCATTTATCGCTGCCGGGTTTATTTCAAGTGTCGCCAGCGATACGATTACAGTAACAACGAGATAAACAATGAGACCGTGCCAGATATTTTTTTCTGCCGCAATGCGGGACAATCCTTTGCGGTAATTAAAAAGGACATCATAAAAATCATTAAGAAAACTTTTAAACATCAACAGTCTCCCTTCTTACCGCAGAAACAGTTATTCCCCTCCAGTCGGGGTATAAAAAATACTCAGGTATTCAGTAATCAGTAGTCAGAATACCCAATAAAATGATGTGTACCAGTTATCTTATTCCTACGTAATTACTCAGGTATAATTTGCAGCGGGGTGCAGGATACCTGTTCGAAACCCCGGTCTCAAGTTAATGATACGGTGGTTGCCTTTGCCGACCCGGCCCACATGCTTTGGCTCGCTGCGCTTAAACACGTAGCAAGTGAAAACCCCGGTCCGGCAAAGCCTTTTAACCCAAGCCTGAACGGTTACTCACGGGTAATCCTGAACCCCTTTGTGCTATTTTCAAGAGTGCTGAGTTGTTACATTCCTACTATAATTAGCGGTTCATTCCTGCTGCTGCGGGGGAAAAGGCTCTTCCTCTCCTTTAAACTTAACAGCCATTCCCACAAAATCACGGAACAGAGGATGGGGCCTTTGCGGCCTTGATTTAAATTCAGGATGAAACTGGGTGGCCACAAACCAGGGGTGATTACGCAATTCGATGATCTCCACCAGACGATCATCGGGAGAGGTGCCGCTGAAGACAACGCCATATTGCTCCAAATGTTCACGGTAAAGATTATTGAACTCGTAACGGTGACGATGCCGTTCATAAACCACTTCTTCCCCATAAGCGTGATATACCTTGCTCTCACGGTGGAGCTTGCAGGGATAAAGACCGAGGCGCATTGACCCCCCCTTTTCGGTGACCTCCTCCTGCCCAGGTAAAAGGTCGATAATGGCATGGAGTGCTTCCGGGGCAAACTCAGAAGAATGAGCATCAGTAATACCACAGGCATTGCGGGCCACCTCCACCACCGCGCAATGCAGCCCTAAACATAGCCCCAGGAAAGGAACATTATTTTCCCGGGCATAGCGCGCCGCCTCGATCTTCCCCTCAATGCCTCTCTCCCCGAAACCGCCGGGGATTAGAATACCGTGTACACCGCTAAACAAACACTCCGCATCGACGCTGCCGTTCCCTTTTTCCAACTGTTGCGCGTCAATCGGGCGCAGTTCCACTTCTACATTATTATAAAAGCCGCCGTGACAAAGGGCTTCTGTAACGCTTAGATAAGCATCTTTCAGCTCGATATATTTCCCTACCAGGGCAATGGTGACTTTCCCCTCCAGATCGCGCATGCCGGCAATCATCCTTTTCCAATCGGTCAGATCTGCATCCCGCTGTGGCAGGCTTAGCTTTTCCAGAACAATCTCATCCAGCCCCTCTTCCTTTAGCAACAGGGGCACATCGTATATGTTGGGCACACTGCGGTTTTCAATAACCTCACGTGATTTAGTATCACAAAAGAGAGCGATCTTGTCACGAATATCAGTGGAAAGATGTTGCTCAGAACGGCAAACAATAATATCTGGTTGTATCCCAATACTACGCAATTCTTTCACACTGTGCTGTGTCGGTTTTGTTTTTAATTCCCCGGCAAAACTTAAAAAGGGAACCAGGGTTACATGAATATAACAGACATTTTCTTTACCCAGGTCGGTTTTCATCTGGCGGATTGCTTCCAGAAAAGGGAGGCTTTCAATATCGCCAACAGTGCCGCCTATCTCCGTAATCACCATTTCCACCCGGGAATCCCGGGCTACCCGCTTAATAGAAAGTTTTATTTCGTTGGTAATATGAGGGATTACCTGGACCGTCCCTCCCAGATAATCACCGCGCCTTTCTTTTTTAATAACGGACCAGTAAATCTTCCCTGAGGTTACATTATTGCTGCCACTGAGATTGGAGTCAATAAACCGTTCATAATGACCCAGGTCCAGGTCTGTCTCCGCTCCATCATCCGTTACAAATACCTCACCATGCTGGTACGGACTCATGGTACCCGGGTCCACATTGATATACGGATCCAGTTTTTGAATACTTACGTTAAATCCCCGACTCTTTAACAAGCAACCCAGCGAAGCGGCGGTAATCCCCTTCCCCAGAGAGGAAACCACACCCCCCGTAATAAAAATATACTTAGTCGGCATCCGGCGTCTCTCCTTTTATATGTATTAAGCTTTCCCCATTTTTACCATATCCATCATGTAATTAAACAAGTATTCAAAGAGTCAGGAGTCAGGAGTATATTCACATGATTAAGAACCTTGTTTCGTCTTTTATGCTGATTCCTGAGCAGACCCCCGTGGCGGCACCAACAGACAATGAAAATGGCTGGATATTCGGTTTTTTCAGGTTCTATCTTTTCCTATCCAACTATCCAACTGTCCAACTTATTCCCGCATTTTCAAAGTCCATCATCTAATAAAAGAAAGTAATGCTTCGCGCATGATTTTGGCTCCCAGCAAAGCCGTTATTGCCGCTGAATCATCATAAGCAGGACAAATCTCCACCAGGTCAAACGCAACAACCTGCTCCCAAAAAGGTTTCAGCAGTGGAAAGATCTGTAATAACTCTCCGGAAGTTATACCACCGGGCTCCGGAGCGCTCACACCGGGAGCAAAGGCCGGGTCCACCACATCCATATCGAGGGAGATGTAAAGAGGCTGCCCGGCGAGAAGCGGAAGAATCTGCTTCAACGGTTCGTAAAGGGAAAAAGGGAAGAAGTGATTCCCGGGGATATGAGACAACTCCTCCCGGTCAGCAGAACGGACCCCCAGTTCATACAGGGTTACCCCGGGCAGGTGCTGCAAGTGATAGGCTACAGATGCATGGGAGAGGGGAAGGTTCATATAGGACGGGCGCAGGTCAGCATGGGCATCTATGTATAAAATGGTCAGAGAATCCCGGTGTTCAAGGCAACCTTCCACCGCCGCCAATGTAATTGTATGTTCCCCGCCTATCAAAAAAGGTATCTTGCCGGCGCCAACCAGTGTACTGGTTGCTCGGGCAATTGTCCGCCTTGAATTTTGAGTATCGCCAGGGGCGAGTAGCAGGTCGCCTGCATCAGCAAAGGGAAGCTGTTCCAGGGTTCTGTCCAGAGTAATGCTGTATTCCTCTAAGGCGCGGGAAACGCGACGCACAGCAGCAGGAGCAAATCGGCTTCCGGTACGGAAAGAACCTGTATCATCAAGGGGAGCACCGAGAATCACCCCCCGTGCCGCCGCCGGATCATCCTGTGCCGCCATAAAAAGACCGGAGTTCTCCCGCAGGGGCAGTTCAATATTCATCCATTATCCCCTCCTTTCGTTAAAAGGCCGGGGGCTCAGGGCTTACGTTTTGATAGAGCAGTTCCTGCACAAAAGGAGGAAGAGTAAAGGAACTGCGGTGAATATGCGGAGAGTAATAACGCAACTCCGGCGGCAGGTAATCTCCTGCCGGCTCCAGGGGACTGGAACCCTTTGTCCCAAGAGTAAAGCTCCAGAGGCCGCTCGGGTAAGTAGGCACAGAGGCGAGATAAAGGAAAGATTGGGGGAAAATAGCGTGGATGCGCTGAAAGGTTGCTTGCAGAAGAGCGGCATTATAAAAGGGTGATTCGGTCTGGGCCACCAGGATACCCCCTCCTTTTAGTGCCTGGAATACTCCCTGATAAAAGGGTGTTCCAAAGAGCCCTTCTGCTATGGCTACCGGTTCAGTGGAGTCTACGATAATTACGTCAAAAGCATCATTACAGCTACAAACATACTCTCTGCCGTCCTGATAGATAATTTCCAAACGGGTATCGTCCAGGGCAGAACTGATTTCCGGCAGATAACGCCGTGACGCCTCTACCACACCCGCATCGATTTCCACCAGTGTAACCTGCTCCACCTGCGGGTACCTGCATATCTCCCGCACAACACCTCCATCACCGCCGCCGATTACAAGCACCGAGCGTGGTGCGGGATGGGTACGCAGGGGAACATGGGCAATCATCTCATGATAAATGAATTCATCTGCTATAGTCGTCTGCACCATACCATCTAGGATAAGCATGCGTCCGCACTGCACCGTGTCCAGAATTGCGATCTCCTGAAAATCCGTACGGCAGCGCAGTAGCGTTTCCTTAACCTTCAGACTAAGTCCCAATGCCGGGGTTTGATTTTCTGTATACCATAGTTCCATCTCCAATGCCGTTTCACCTGCTTTTTATCCTGATTTTTCTTTTGGTTTTTAGACCCCCACCTCCAGGCATAGCGTAGGTGGGCCTTTTCAATCAGGTGGAGTAGACTCTCCACCTGATTCCCCGATGTTTCAGCTTTGCTGAAAGTTCACTTAATAATCCTGAAAATATATTATCCTGTTAGCGAGCAGACAGGGTCATCCGCCGCTACATTTTATGACTAATATCTTGAATTTTCCGGCTCCCCGGCACTCCGAAATCCGACTTCCAATCTACCAGAGTGCTACGGCAGCAAAAGCGGCCCCGGCTTTTCCTGCCACACGGTGCTCCACGCTTTTAACCTGTATTTTCTTCAATTCCCGGTCCCGGTTTGTGAAGGCTTCCTGCAACATTTGTTCCACCTTAAGCTGAGCCTCCGCAGCGCTGCAAATTCCGGCATGCTCCATGATTACACCGGACCCGTCTGCCGCAATACCCACGCCAATCGCTGCAGCAATAAGTTCTCCCGCCTGATCGCTGCAAACAGCACCATAAGCGGTAGGCACGAAAGCCCCCCGGGGAAAATCGATACCGTTTATTGCTTCCCGGCATCCTGGAGGAAGAATACTGCTCAACCTTACGAGGTTTACATCGCCAATACCGGCATTAAGGAGAGCGGCATCAAAAGCCGTCAGCCCGTGTTTTCCTTCAGCTGTTGCGGCAACAATGATAAATTGCTTCGGCTTATGCAACATGAGGCTACTCCATTTCTATAGATAGTTTTTTCTATTTGGGTATTTAGAATACAGCAGTGAGAATGCTCTTAGTGATGTTTTAGCATAATTAGCAGTGAGAGATATCTCCTGGCAATAGTTAAACAACTTACCGGTAAGATAACAACCGAAAAAGACCTTGTTCTAAGGCCTTCTCCCACAGTAAAAACCCACTCACTCAGGTTAAAAAGGGATTATGGCGTCGTTCATAACCGATGGTGGTCTGGGGGCCGTGCCCGGGGTAAACATCCGTATCATCAGGATAAACAAGCAATTTCTCCCGGATACTACGAATAATCCCCTTGTAAGAACCGCCGGGCGTGTCGGTGCGACCTATGGAAGAGGCAAAAAGAGTATCTCCGGAAAAAAGCACACCGCCGACCTCCAGAGATATACCTCCAGGCGAATGGCCTGGTGTCTCTATAATCTTAACTTGCATGTCCCCTAATTCCAGCACATCCCCCTCCTGGACAAAGCGATCCGGTTCTTTCAACTTCCCCTCATCTGAAAATAAGCTGAGGCTGGAAGAACGGCTGCGAAAGAGGGGTAAATCAGCCTTGTGGCCCAGCAAAGGAGCATCAAAAGCCTTGCTCACTTCACTGTTAGCGCCGATATGATCAATATGGGCATGGGTGTTGATAATAAACCTTACCTTTAAAGAAAGCTCCCCTGCCTTCCTGATGATTAACGGTCCATCGCTGCCGGGATCAATGATGATACAATCCCTGGTGCGTGAACAGGCAACCAGATAGCAGTTAGCCATAAAGGGGCCAACTTCAAGAATTTCCAGGATCAAAACAACTTCCTCCTTTACGGGAAAAGGGCCGCTCCATCCACCCAGTCTGCGTAGCAACAATATACCTGCAACACGAATAAGCAAATAATACCTGATGAAACTGCACCTGTCAATAGGACCAACCATCCGCAAAACAAGTTGGATAGTTGGACAGGAAAAGATAAAAACCTGGAAAAGCTGTGATGGTGTTACCAACGCCTTAGGCCCTTAACTCTCAAGTCCTGCGCAAAATTGGCAGGATATTTTTCTCAAAACTGCGCAGTTAGCAATTTTAAAAGTCGCTTGTTTTTCCTACCTGCTACCTGCTACCTGCTATCTACTGTTTTTCCTACCTGCTACCTGCTACCAGCTACCAGCTACCTGCTATCTACTGTTTTTCCTACCTGCTACCAGCTACCTGCTACCTACTGTTTTTCCTACCAGCTACCA
>SKTJ01000047.1 GCA_007122565.1 Syntrophomonadaceae bacterium
AATTTCCGGGACCATCGTTCGGGTCTTTTCTGGGTCTCGCTGGCAGGTCCTGTTATGAACCTCCTTGTCGCATTGGTGGCAACCATTTTACTGTTAAATTTTCAGGGTTTGGGACCTATTTATCACTCATTAATGTTAAACATAATATTGATTAATATTTTTTTAGCTGTTTTTAATATGATCCCGATACCCCCTTTGGATGGTTCAAAAATATTGGTCTCCATTTTACCAACACCATACCAGCGCCATTATTATGCTTTGGAACCATACGCCCCTTTTCTTTTAATTTTGCTTTTATTAACTGGTTTTTTGCCTCTATTCTTAAGACCAATTGCCTTTTATATCAGAGATATATTTTTCTTTCTGGCAAGTTTCCTGACGTTTTAATTGTCTTATCAGAAATATACATTGCATCCGTCCAACAAGGGAGATGATCATATTGACAGAGAAGAAAGGAACCATTTTCAGTGGAATGAGACCGACTGGCAGGCTTCATCTGGGAAACCTGTTCGGTGCACTGGAAAACTGGGTCAGGCTGCAGGATGAATATCATTGTTTTTATTGCATTGTAGACTGGCATGCCATGACCACTGACTATGAAAACCCCGGTGATATCAATAAGAACGTGCGTGAAATGGTAATGGACTGGCTAAGCTGTGGTATGGATCCTGATAAGGCAGTGGTATTTCGACAGTCTGATGTGAAAGAGCACGCAGAACTGCATCTTCTCCTTTCCATGGTAACACCCCTTTCCTGGCTGGAACGCTGTCCTACCTATAAGGATCAGTTGCAGCAAATTGAGGGGCGTAACCTGGCAACTTATGGCTTTATCGGTTACCCGGTTCTGCAAGCAGCAGATATTCTTCTTTATAAAGCAAATGCCGTCCCGGTAGGGGAGGATCAGGCCGCTCACCTTGAACTAACCCGTGAAATTGTGCGACGCTTTAATTATATATATGGGAAAAAGGTTTTTCCTGAGCCGGAAACCCTCTATAACAAGTACCGTGTTGTATCCGGCCTGGACAGGCGTAAAATGAGCAAGAGCTATGAAAATGCCATTGATATTGCATGTACACCGGAGGATATTCCTAAAAAAGTGCGCATGATGATTACAGATCCGGCGCGTATCCGCAAAACTGACCCGGGAAATCCCACAGTTTGTACCGTTTTTTCTTTTTACAGTATTTTCAAACCGGATAACCTGAGTGTTGTGGAACAAAGCTGCTGCCTGGGCGAGAGGGGTTGTGTAGAGTGTAAAAACAATCTTTCGGAGTTGATGTTGCAGTACCTGGAACCAATTCAGCAACGCCGCCGCGAACTGGAGGATAACCCAAACAGGGTGACAGAGGTACTGGAAGAAGGCCGGGAAAAAGCCGTGCAAGTTGCCCGAACCACTATGGAAGAAGTGCGATCAATAGTGGGGCTATAGTTGGGGTGATAAATATATGCAGACAGATTCTTATTGTGTCAAAGTACCCGGTTTTGAAGGTCCGTTTGATTTACTCTATCATCTGGTAGCCCGTGAAGAGGTGGATATTTGGGAAATATCCATTGCACATATTGTGGACCAGTACATCCAGTATTTATCATTAATTCAGGAACAATCGCAAATCAGCATGGCAGGAGATTTTCTTGTTATGGCTGCTTCGTTGTTACAGTTAAAATCACGCCTCCTGCTGCCCCGTTTGCCTGTGGCGCCTAGGGAAAGGGAAGAAGAGGCATTTTATTTTGGTTCCAAAGAGGACCTGGTGCGTAGTCTGTTAGCTTACAGGAGATTTAAGATAATGGCCGGGGAATTGCAGCGCAGGGAAAGGTCGCAGCAAGGCATTTATGTGCGAACATCACAAGGAGAGAAAGTAATTACTGTTAATATGCAGTCCAGTCTTTTCCCCCATTCTCCCGATAGTCTGGTAAATGCGTTAAAAGGCATCCGGGAAAAAGAGACGCAGGAAAAAGAGCGAAATATTAACCTGCCGGAGAAACTTTCTTTTCGTAATGTTATGCGAAAGATCCTTACAGCGCTGCGGAAAGCCGGTAACGCCGATCGTTATCTGGATGAATTTATCTATGGAAAAAGCAAAAGGGAGCTGGTAATTTCAATTTTTGCGTTCCTGGAACTGGCACGACGGGGAAAGCTTAAATTACGTCAGGAAAAATTGTTTGAACGCATTAGAATTACCTTTCCTTTCAGCAAAAATAAATTATAATCTCTTAAATGGGGGGTAACAGCCATTTATAGCGATGAACAAATTTTGGGAAACGAGATTTCTCTTGTAGCTCTGTTGGAAGCGGCACTATTTTTAAGCAATGAACCTCTGACACTGCATAAATTACAGAAGATCAGTGGTTTTGCTGAGCAGGAGGTTATTCATGCGCTTGAGGTGTTAAGTTGTTCTTTGAAAGAAAGGAATCGGGGTCTGCTTCTAATAAGTACATCTACAGGATATAACCTTGGTACAAAGCCGGAACTTGCCGCGCACTTGGACAAGCTTTGGGATGAAGAGCAAATTAGTCCTGTTCTTTCTCAGGCAGCACTGGAAACGCTTGCGATTATTGCCGTAAAACAACCTGTTACCCGGATAGAAATTGAAAAGATCCGTGGTGTAAATGTAGATGGAGTGATTGAGAACCTGCTGAAGAGGGATTTGATCAAAATATCCGGCCGCAGGGAAGGGTTGGGCCGGCCTCATCTCTATGCAACCACAGAGCTATTTCTGCAGTATTTTGCATTGCAGGCTCCGGAAGAACTGGAGGGTATGTTGGAAACAGATAAAGATGAAGTGATAACCACAGACAAGGACAGGGATGATACAGAGTACACAGTAAAGGATTAAGACGGAAAGATTAATGAAGAACAGAGAATATATAGAAAAGATTAGAGGATAATAACACAGACCACACACTGCAGAAGGATTAAATAAGTTTGTTTTGATTTATTTTCCTGTGAATAGGAGAAACTATGGGGAGGCAAATACTGCTTTGAAGGGGTAGATATGTCTTTCTTGGGGTGGTTTCTTTTTTTTATTGTCGTTATATTGATGATTCTGTTTGTTCCTTTTACGGTGCGCATAAAACTGCACAACGTACGGGATGATAGTACTGTTGGTTTTGTGTTTAAGCTTTTGCTGTTTCGGCGCTTATGCATATTTACTCTTCGTCGGTCCATGGGGAAGCAGAGGGAAGACATCGAGGACGATATCCTCCGCAGGTTATTAAAGAAATATTTCCTATCTGAAAAGGGTCTGCCCCGCGGAAAGCAACTGCAAATTGTAAGCATTTATATGATGCGTGTGGGCGCTGCACTGGATTGGCACGAGATGATGGTACTGCTAAGAGTGGGAACCGGTGACGCTGCTTCAACAGGGATAAATATCGGTATGTTACGCTCGTTGGGTGGTGTGGTTTCACACATACTGCGTAAAAAATGGAGGTTTGTGGGAAAAGAACCCCTGATTCTTACTTATCCCTATTTTTTGGAGAGAAAGTTCAGGTTTTATATAACTGCAGAATTCAGTATAGGACTGGGCCAGCTTTTGTACCGTGTCTTATTTCCCAGTCAAAATAACAAGGAGGTGACCAACCGGTGGCAGAAGAACATCCCATTCAAAATCTGATGCAAACGGCGATGGAAAATTTAAAGGAAATGATCGATGTAAATAAAGTGGTTGGCGATGCCGTGGAGACTCCGGATGGGCATGTTATAATTCCTGTCTCAAAAGTTAGTTTTGGATTTGTTGCAGGAGGATCGGAGTTTGAAGGTTATGCCGAAGATTTCAAAAAAGCCGACAAGGATGGTTTTCCTTTCGGTGGGGGCAGTGGTGGTGGAGTGTCGCTTCGTCCTGTGGCTTTTCTTGTTGTTGGCCCCGGTGAAATCAGGTTAATGCCCATTGATCGCGGTGCTGCTATTGACCGGCTTATTGATGCTGCGCCTCAGTTAATACAGTATGTGCAGGATACGCTCTCAAAACATGTTAATAAAGAGGATAGATACCTGTAAAGTACTGTTATTAAATCGAAAAACGAAAAATATATTTATAAAAAGAAAGGGCTAAAGCTCATATATAGGGCTGTTAAGCCCTTTTCATTTATCATAAAAGAATCTGCGTCAGAATAAACTTAAAAGGATAAAAATAAGGGGCTTGGATATGTTTAAAAATATTCTTCTTAGAGTTACCATTATTACTCTCTCCTTGTTTCTGCTGCTGAGCGGCGTTGTTGCTGCTCAAAACAGTCTTTCTATATCTGCAGAAGCTGCTGTACTGCTGGATTGGAATAGCGGCAGGATTCTTTATGCCCGTAATGCTCATCTGCCAAGGCCGATGGCAAGTATTACTAAAGTAATGACAGCGGCCCTTGCACTGGAAGCGGGCAACTTAAACGATGTAGTGGTGGCCAGTCCCCGGGCTGCTGCAACAGGCGGTTCCTCCATATGGTTGGAGGAGGGAGAGCAAAAAACGCTGGAGGAACTTTTATATGGTTTAATGCTTCGCTCCGGAAATGACGCCGCAGTTGCCATAGCCGAACATATAGGCGGAAACGAAAGTTCTTTTGCAGAGAGCATGACACGCAGAGCACAGGAATTGGGAGCCCGAAACACCTCTTTTCGCAACCCGCACGGTCTTCATCACGAGGAACATTTTACAACTGCTTACGATTATGCACATATCGCAGCCCATGCTATGGGAATCAGTAGATTTAAGAAAATTATTGCAACAGAACATACCATCATATCCTGGCCCGGACATCCCTGGGACAGACATTTGTATAATCAGAACAAATTACTGGAAATTTATGCGGGAGCTGAAGGAATAAAAACAGGATGGACCACACCGGCTGGGCGCTGTTTTGTAGGTGCCGCGACCCGGGATGGCCGTAGGTTAATTGTGGTGCTATTAAATGCTCCGGCAATGTGGGAAGATGCCGTTGCGTTGTTAGACTATGGTTATAGCGGTTATTCATATAAACCGCTTATTTATGAGGGACAAAGCCTGAAAACAGTGCCCGTTTTAAACAGTGTTCAAAACAGGGTCACAGTTATTGCTGGCCATTCTTTCTTCTTTCCGATGCAAGAGGGAGAGGAGGATAAAGTAAGCTACCGGTTTATTACCAGTGACCCTCTCCATGCTCCCCTCAAGGCAGGGGAAAGAATCGGTGAATTGGAAATTAATTTCGAGCATGAACTTGTAGGTCTGGTAGAACTATTAGCTGCTGATGATGTTAAAAAAATAACATTTTGGCAGCGCCTTAAGCGAATGATAGGAAGAGGCGTTTAACGTGGTTAACCTGCTCTGGGCCGGCATGCTCATCTCAGCTATTGTTGTTGCCGGAATAAATGGCAATATAGGGTTGGTTACTCAGATTATCTTTGATTCTGCAGAAAAAGCGGTTGGCATTGCCTTCAGCCTTATCAGTATCATGACTTTCTGGCTAGGTATAATGAAAGTAATAGAAAAATCAGGCTTTATTAACTTCGTAATATTCTTTCTGAAACCACTTGCACATTGGCTTTTTCCAGGGGTTCCCCGTAATCACAAAGCTATGAATGCCATGTTAATGAACATGAGTGCAAATTTGCTTGGCATGGGTAATGCAGCCACACCCTTTGGTCTCAAGGCAATGGATGAACTGCAAAAACTCAACCCCCGTTCCGATACTGCCACAGATGATATGTGTACTTTTCTGGCGGTAAACACGGCAAGTCTGACCCTTATACCAACGACAGTTATCGCTATCAGAACGGCAACAGGTGCGCAAAACCCCACCGACATTATCGGTACAACTATTGTGGCCACTTTTTGTTCCACAATGACAGCTATTTTATGTGACCGCCTTTACCGTAAATACAACCGCTGGAAAAACAGATCAACTAATTTATAGGATAACCGGAGGAAACAAGATATGTACGATATTGTAAACAATATTACGCTCTGGGTTGTCCCCGGCCTTATTTTGTTCGCTTTACTTTATGCCTCTTACCGTCGTGTTAAGGTGTTTGACACTTTTATCGAAGGGGCAAGGGAAGGTTTTGGTATGTCCGTACGCCTTATTCCTTTTCTGGTAGGGATGATCGTGGCTATCGGGCTTTTTCGCGAAAGTGGCGCCATGCAGGTATTAAGCAACTTATTAATTCCTATATTAAATATAATAGGTATACCTGCAGATCTTCTGCCTTTGGCAATTATGCGACCTGTTTCCGGCAGCAGTGCCCTGGCCATAACCACGGAAATCATGAACACCTTCGGACCTGATTCCCTTGTCGGACGTACGGCCGCGACGATGCAGGGGAGTACTGATACCACACTTTTTGTTCTCACAGTATATTTTGGCGCCGTTGGCATAAAGAAAACAAGACATGCCCTAAACGTGGGATTAATGGCAGATGCAGTAGGAATCATTGCTGCAGTGCTGGTATGCCAGATGGTTTTTGGGTAAAAATAAAGAAACAAGTAGTCAGAATCCAGGAGTTAGTGTCAGCATAAAAAAGCGTAGGAAAAATCCTCCCAGGACGGGAGCTTTTTAATTTTAACTATTGAATTCTCATACCTGTGTAGTAATATATATGTGTTATTCTCTTTATATTTTAGCAGGAGATGAGCCTTATGGCAGAGAAGGTGAGGTTACACAAATTTATTGCCGCTGCCGGTTTAGCATCACGCCGTGCTGCAGAAAAGATGATTGCCGCAGGCAGGATCAAAGTTAATGGTGAAACAGTAACAACAGCAGGGCTTACCATTGACCCTCAGGCAGACCGTGTAGAACTTGATAACAAGCCAATTCAGGCAAAAACAGAAAAACAGTATATTCTTTTATATAAGCCAAAGGGCATACTTACAACCGTCAATGATCCATTCGGTCGGCGAACAGTTATGGAGTTGCTGCCACGCCAGGATATATTTCCCGTGGGGAGGCTTGACCTGGACACGGAAGGTTTACTCTTGCTTACTGATGATGGAGAACTGGCCTACCGTCTTACTCATCCCCGCTTCAAGGTAGAAAAAAAATATCACGCTTATGTTAAGGGAATTCCCGGAGAAGAGAAGCTAAAACTTTTGCGCGAGGGGGTTACCCTGGAGGAAGGAACCGTATCTCCTGCTAAAGTAGAATTACTGGAACAGCACGGGGGAAAAAGTGTTTTGGTGATAGCCATTCATGAAGGGAAAAAACGCCAGGTAAAACGCATGTTTTCTGTCATCGGACATCCGGTTATTTCGCTAAAAAGGATAGCTTTCGCTTTTCTCACATTAAAAGGACTAAAGCCCGGTGAA
>SKTJ01000248.1 GCA_007122565.1 Syntrophomonadaceae bacterium
AGACAGAAGAAAATAAATAAGAAACAACGACATTGATACGACCGCAGTTGTTGATGCGAAGAGGAACGAGTTGAGGTAGCATTGTTGACAATGTTACCGGTTTAATCTGCGGAAAGGTGGTGCCGTCGTTGTTAAATAAGGTTGTTCTAATCGGTCGACTGGTAAGGGATCCGGAGCTGCGGTATACTCAGAATGAAGGAGTGCCTGTAGCTAACTTTACCATAGCGGTGGATCGCCCCTTTAGCAATCAAAAGGGCGAAAAGGAAGCAGACTTTATCCGTATCGTTGTCTGGAAAAAACAGGCTGAGAACTGCGCCAGTTATCTGGGCAAAGGCAGACTGGTGGCCGTGGAAGGGCGTCTGCAAATTCGTTCTTACGAAGACCGGGAAGGAATCAAACGAATAGCTGCGGAAGTAGTTGCGCGAAACGTTGTGTTCCTGGAAAGCCGCCGCGCGGCGGAGGAAGCAGGGAGCGGATTTGATGGTCAAACATCAGATGAACCGGATATCGGGGATGAGGATGTGCCCTTTTAACCAAGTGCCAGATGAAGTCTCCACTTCTATCGGTGGGAACTGAATGGGCACAATTAATAATAAAACCTTATTCAGTGAGGGAGTGCAAAGACCCCCACTGAATCATCGAGCGAGTAAGTTCGCTTAGACAGGGGGGCTAAAATGCGTAGGGAAAAAAGAAAAGGTAAAAAGAAGATCTGCAGTTTCTGTGTAGATAAAGTGGAGCAGATTGATTATAAGCTGGGGGAGCGGTTGCGCCGTTTTATTACGGAACGGGGCAAAATATTACCGCGGCGTATTTCCGGTAATTGCGCCAAGCATCAAAGGCAGCTTACAATTGCCATAAAAAGAGCCAGGCAGATGGCTTTGCTGCCCTATACAACAGCAGAGTAATAAAAGGGCGGTGACTCCCCAGGAGTTGCCGCTTTTTTCTAACCTTTTGGCATCAGAAGTAAGGAGTCAGAATTCAGAAAAAACCCAAGAGTGCTCCAGCAATTTGTCAACTCCTTGCAAGAAGAGGAGTATTTTAAAATATCACGTGAGACTGCGGTTTCGAACCGTTATCCTGAACCCCGCTGCAAATTATACCTTAGTGGTTACAATATCACTACATTTAGAGTCATTGCTTGGTTCTTGTTTCCTCATTATACTGGCTACTGAATTCTGACTCCTGACTACTGGGCCGTTATGCTTTTTTTGTCTAAAAAAAACAGGCAGGAAATATAATAATTATGTCGAAATTGTTTTGAGCAGGAAGGAGCGATTTTAAATGAAAGTGATCCTGCAAAAAGATGTGCCCAAGTTGGGACAGCAGGGTGAAGTCAAAGAAGTGTCTGATGGCTATGGCCGCAATTATCTGTTGCCCCGTGGCTTTGCGGTGGAGGCTTCTGCCGGACGAATTCAGGAGCTGGAAATGATGGAGGCGAAAAAGTCCCGCCGGGCGGAGAAAGAACGGGAAGAAGCAGTTGCCCTGGCAAGCAGCCTGGAGGGTAAGGTGTTTACTATTAAAGCTACGGCTGGAGAAGGAGGGCGCCTTTTCGGATCTGTAACGACGTCAGATATTGCCAAGGCATTGGAAGAAGAGGGGACCAAGGTTGATCGCAAAAAAATAGTGATTGGTGACCCAATAAAAACACTGGGCCGCCATATGGTCGAAGTGAAATTTCACCCCCAGGTAAGTGCATCTATCGTAGTAAACGTAGATCAGAAGGAGTAGCATGTGGAAAGGAGCAAAGCAGGAAGATAGTCCACGGGGGACTATCTTTTTTGCCGGAATAATAAAATGCAAAAACACTTAAGAAAATTAAATTATCTAACTGATGTGAGTGAGAAAAGGGAATTGGCGCGCCGCGCCGCCGTTTTTTACAAACTGCTGGTGGATTTTTATGGGGCGGACAGGCTTATTTTAAAAGCAATTAAGCTTGATGCGTTGACGCTGGTACGCTCCCGACAACTTGAAAAAAAAGTGCTTGGCCTGCAACGGATTGTTTTGGAGGACCCAACCCTTCCTCTGCTTACCCATGCAGGGGATGTCTCCGGGATCCTGGATCAACTTGAGGAAAAAACAGCGGAGTTATTCGCCCGCCGTTCTGTGGAGGAATCTATTGAGCAAAAAATAAACAGCAAATTGCAGGAACGGCACGATGAATATGTCAGTGAAGTAAAGAGACAACTTCTGAAAGAGGAAGCGGGGCCGGAGAACCCCCAGACCCTGAAAAAATACGCCCAGTTGGAGAAAATGTGCTCACAGGGGCTTAACCGTTCCGTAATGGAGTTTTTAAGACCGGCGGCTCTGGATGAAATAGTTGGCCAGATTCAAGGAATGCGGGCTCTAATGTCCCGGTTGTCTTCACCTTTTCCTCAGCATGTCTTAATTTACGGCCCTCCCGGTGTGGGGAAAACAGCAGCAGCACGGCTTGCCCTTGAAGGGGCGAAAAAATTACCCCACACCTCTTTTGCCCAAAAGGCACCTTTTATCGAGATAGATGCCACGACGCTGCGCTGGGACCCCCGGGGGATTACCAACCCTTTAATTGGTTCTGTGCACGACCCGATCTACCAGGGGGCCAGGCGCGAGTTGAGTGATGGCGGTGTCCCTGAACCCAAGCCGGGACTGGTTACGGAAGCCCATAGCGGGGTGCTCTTTATCGATGAGATCGGTGAAATGGATTTGCAATTGCAGAGCAAACTTCTCAAGGTGATGGAGGATAAATGGGTAAAGTTTGAATCGGCCTATTACGATCCTGCAGATCCACAGGTGCCCAAATATATTCAAAAGCTTTTTGCAGAAGGGGCACCGGCGGATTTTGTGCTTGTTGGAGCGACTACCAGGGCGCCGCATGAGATTTCTCCGGCGTTGCGTTCCCGCTGCAGTGCCATTTATTTCGATCCCCTCTCTCCCAACGACATTAAAAACATCGTGGAAAATGCGGCCGTTAAGTTAGGCGTAACACTGCAAGCAGCGGCTGCTGCATTAATATGCCGCTATACAAGTGAAGGGCGTCAGGCTGTAAACATATTGGCTGATGCTTACGGCCTGGCTCTTTACAGCGGGGGGGAGAAGCAGGAAGAAGTATCTGTAGTGATAGATGAAGAGATTGTCAAGGAAGTGATTCAGAACAACCGCCTGATACCGCTTAAACCACCAGGTGAGGAGAAGGCTCCTCACCTGGTGGGGAAGGTTTACGGCCTTGCCGCTGCGGCTTTCCGGGGCAGCGTGTTGGAAATCGAGGCACTGGCATTTTCTGCAACTCAACCTGGTAAGGGGAAAGTCCGTTTTAACGAAGCAGCGGGGAAAATGGCCCGGGATTCAGTTTTTAATGCCACATCGGTTTTGCAAAATATAACGGGGCTGGAAGTCAGCGATTACGACCTCCACTTTAATGTGGTGGGGGGGGGGAGTGTTGACGGTCCATCTGCCGGAGCGGCTTTGTTCCTGGCTCTTTACAGTGCAATCAGGCAGATACCGCTGCGCCAGGATATTGCAGTCAGCGGGGAGCTTTCCCTGCAGGGAAAAGTCAAACCGGTGGGAGGTTTGACAGAGAAACTTTACGGTGCCAGAGTAGCGGGAATTAAAAACGTTATCCTGCCTCAGGGTAACAGCGGAGAGCTTCCTGCCAGTTTGGCTGAAGTGGATGTTTGTTATGTGGATAATATTCAAGAACTTTTAGAGAAAGCTCTGGTAGGGGGAGACGGGGATGACTGAAACAATACAGCGTTTGCCCCCGCAAAACGTGGAGGCAGAGCAATCGGTGCTAGGTTCCGTCCTCATTGACCGCGAGGCTTTGCTGGAAGTGGCAGAAATTCTCCTGCCGGATGATTTCTATCGTGAGGCGCATCGGCATATTTATGAGGAAATTATGAGCCTTTCCAATAAGGGTGAGCCCATAGATCTGGTAACCGTCTGTGCTACATTGGAAAATAAAAGCCTCCTCACCAAAGCAGGAGGGGCGGCTTACCTTGCCTCCCTGGCCAGTATGACCCCAACTGCAGCCCATGCCGCTTATTATGCCGGTATTGTCAAGGAAAAATCACTGCTACGGCGTCTAATTAGTACGGCTACATCGATTGTGGGTAAGAGTTATGGCTATGTTGAGAATGTTGAGGAATTTCTGGATCAGATGGAACAGTCCATTTTTGAGGTGGCACGCAGTCGGGAGAGTAAGGGATTTGTTCATCTGCAGCATGCTTTGGAAGAGACTTTTGAGAAGCTGGAAAACCTTTATGAGCGGAAAAGCGGGGTAACGGGCGTACCCACAGGATTCCTGGACTTTGACAATTTAACTTCCGGACTGCAGCCCTCCGATCTGGTAATTATTGCGGCTCGGCCAGGGATGGGAAAAACGACACTGGCTCTGAACATGGCCAGTCATATCGCTGTGGATAAGGGGCTTCCCGTGGCTTTCTTCAGCCTGGAGATGTCTCAGGACCAGCTGGCACAGCGGCTGCTCTGCTCCTTTGCGGAGATTGACGCCCACCGGCTGCGCCAGGGATTTTTATCATCGGAACACTGGTCCCGAATCACGGAGGCGGTAGGTCCCCTCTCGGAGGCACCTTTTTATATTGACGATACGGGCGCAATCTCTGTAATGGAAATCAGAGCACGGGCGCGCCGTCTTAAAACAGAGAAAGGCCTGGCAGCTGTATTTATCGACTATTTGCAGTTGATGCGCAGCCAGGAAAAATCAGAAAACAGGCAACAGGAAATATCATTTATTTCCCGTTCTCTGAAGGCACTGGCCAAGGAGTTGCAATGTCCGGTAATTACCCTTTCCCAGCTCAGTCGCGCCGTGGAACAGCGTAATGACAAGCGCCCCATCCTGAGCGATTTGCTGGAATCGGGCGGTATCGAAGCCAACGCTGATTTAGTGGTCTTTATTTACAGAGAGGACTATTATCATAAGGAAACGGAAAACAAATCTCTGACCGAAATAATTCTGGCCAAGCAACGTAATGGCCCCACGGGAAAAATAGATCTTTATTTCCGTGACAACTTTAATAAGTTTGTTAATGTGGAGCGGCAACAAGAGACAGCGGTCTAACCGCGCCTTACAGATGAAAGGCGGGGATGAATGTTTTGCATAAGCAGTACGACGTAATCATTGTGGGGGCGGGGCCGGCAGGGATATTTGCGGCAATGCAACTGGTCGACTCGGGTCGGCACGTGCTGATAGTGGAGAAGGGGCATTCACTGGATGGACGATTTTGCCCGGGCCGCGCCGGCCGTTGTCTCAATTGCCGGCCTTGTGGAGTGATGAACGGTTGGGGCGGGGCCGGAGCTTTTAGCGATGGGAAACTTACTCTTTCCAGCCGCTTCGGCGGTTCGCTGCCTGATTATGTGGGTGTGGCAAAAACAGAAGAGCTAATTGCCCGCGTGGATAACCTTTACTGTTCCTACGGTGCGCCTTCCCAAACCTATGGCACGGATGGCACGGCCGTTAATGAGCTAAAACTTCAGGCTGCAGCGGTAGGCCTGGAGATGTTGCCGGCGGTCATCCGGCACTTGGGGACAGAAAACTGCCTGCGCATCCTGGCCACAATTGAACACTCTCTGGTGGGAAAGCTTGATTGCCGCTTTCGCAGCCCTGTATATCAGATTCTGATTGAGGGAAAATGTGTTAAGGGAGTGCAACTGGAGAGCGGTGAGGTTATCAGTGCTCCTTACGTAGTTTGCGGAACGGGAAGGGAGGGCTCTTTGTGGCTCCTTCAGGAGGCAGAGCGCCTTGGTTTAACGATCAGCAATAACCCCGTGGATATTGGTATTCGGGTAGAGGTGCCGGCGAAAGTGCTGGAAGAGGTTACCTCCCGTGTTTATGAATCAAAATTAATCTATACCGCACCGACTTTTGGCGATCGGGTGCGTACCTTCTGTATGAATCCATATGGTGAAGTGGTGCTGGAAAACTGTGAGGGGGTGGTCACGGTAAACGGCCACAGTTTTGGGGAAAAAGAAAGGCAAAGCGAGAACACTAATTTTGCTCTTTTAGTGAGTAAAAATTTTACATATCCTTTTAAAGAGCCGGTACGCTATGGGCGTTATATTGCCAGCTTGGCAAATATGCTTGGTGGCGGCGTGTTGGTGCAGCGTCTGGGAGACCTGCTGGCAGGGAGTCGTTCCACGGTGGAGCGGATTAATAAAGGAGAACTGCGCCCTACCCTGCAGGATGCCACACCCGGGGATTTGAGTTTGGTTTTACCCTACCGCTATCTCTGCTCCCTGTTGGAGATGTTGTCCGCACTGGATAAGCTTGCCCCCGGGATTTATAATTCCCATACCCTCCTTTACGGTGTTGAGGTAAAGTTTTATTCATACCGGCTGCGACTAACCCCCTCCCTGGAGACAGAAGTTAATAATCTATTTGCGGTTGGTGATGGTGCGGGGGTGACACGGGGGCTGGTCCAGGCTTCTGCGTCCGGTATGCTGGCCGCATCAGAAATATCCCGTCGACTGAGTGCAGAAAGCAAGAAGTAAGAAGCAAGAAACAAGAAGAGGATAATCATTAGCAGCATAAGCGTTGTCCGGTATTAAAGGTCTTGACATTCGTTATTTGATAAGGAGTGATGGTGTTGTTGGATTATACTGCACTTTCAGTGGTTGGCTGTCAATGGGGAGATGAAGGTAAGGGAAAAATTACTGATTTTCTGGCCGGCCAGTCGGATGTGGTGGTTCGCTATCAGGGAGGGCCAAATGCAGGACATACAGTGGTGGTTGAAAAGGAAACTTTTAAGCTTCATCATCTCCCCTGCGGCATTCTCTACCCGGGAAAGATCTGTATTCTCGGAAACGGGATGGTGCTGGATGCAATGACACTGGTTGATGAACTGGCAGGCCTGCAAAAGCGGGGCATTGTTGCGGAAAACCTCTTTATCAGTGACCGCGCTCACCTGATCTTTCCCTACCACCGCAGGCAGGATAGTCTCGAGGAGATAAAACTCGGAGGCAGGAAAATTGGTACCACCCTGCGCGGTATTGGTCCTGCCTACGCGGATAAAACTACGCGTCGCGGCATTCGTGTGGGCGAGCTGCGTGATGAAAAGCGGCTGAGAGAAAGAATCACGGCAATATTAAAGGAAAAAAACGAATTGTTTAACAAACTATATGGCGATGAGGGCATGACCCTGCAGGCGATTGAAGAAGAATATTTGCCGGCAGCCCGTTCCTTACTGCCTTATATTACTGATACTTCCTATTTACTTGCTGCTCATTTGGACAAGGGGGATAA
>SKTJ01000005.1 GCA_007122565.1 Syntrophomonadaceae bacterium
AATCGAAGGTTGGCAAACTGTTGCGGCGTGAACTGCGGGCGGACGAGCGGCGCAAGAACGAGGCTTCCTAGCTAAAAAAGCAATCGGGGCAGACCTGCCTGCGGTTGCTTTTTTCATTTATATATCCGGAGTTTCCTCCAACTTACGAAGCTTGCGGCTCAGACTGGAGAGGCTGATTCCCAGCTTCTCCGCCGCCTCAATGTTAGTTTTATACTGCTCCAGGGCTTCGCTGACCAGTTCCAGTTCAAATTGCTCCACCATATCTTTTAGCGTGCGTACACCGCTCCTAACTGCGGTTGCGTAGGGATAGGGAAGACAGGACGGTGTAATAATCTTATGGGATGTAGTAATTAAAAGCCGCTCCACCAAGCTTTCAAGCTCCCTCACATTACCAGGCCAGGGATACCAGAAGAGGTGATTAATTACACCCGGGCTGATTTCCTTGTTGAAACCATATGCGTTCTCCAGTCTATTGTGGAAATAGGCGACCAATACCGGAATGTCGCTTTTCCGTTCCCGCAAAGGCGGTACTTGTAGTGGAACAACATTAAGGCGGTAAAATAAATCCTTCCTGAATGAACCTTCTTTCACCATCTGCTCCAAATCCCTGTTCGTGGCAGCGACAATACGCAGATCAACATGATTTCCTTTTCTGCCGCCGATACGGAATACTTCCCGGTCTTGCAGCACACCGAGCAGTTTTGACTGCATCCCAAAGGAGAGCTCGGATATTTCATCAAGGAAAAGGGTTCCCCCGTGCGCAAGCTCAATGAATCCTACCTTGCCGTTTCTCAAAGCCCCGGTAAAAGCCCCTGGCTCGTGGCCGAACAGTTCCGATTCAATCAGATTCTCCGGTATAGCTGCACAATTCAGCTTAACCAGCTTCCCTGAGCCGGCCCGCATGCTGCGCTCGTGAATGAGACGGGCGATAAGTTCCTTGCCCACACCCGTTTCGCCGTAAATGAGGACGGTTGAATCGACCTGCCCCAAGCAGATAGCCAACTCTACCAGAGATTGCATCTTACTACTTTTGAAAACAAGCTGATAATCGCCATTCTCAATGTTAATAACCTTGCAGGAAGGTACCCCAAGCGCTTCCACAACAGGCATTTTCACTGCATAATCATTAAATACTTTCTGAGTCCGGGGAAGGAGCGTCGTATTCCTGATGTTACACACCACGCGGTGAAGGTGTCCCTTAGCATTAATCACAGGAGAAGCTGTGCTCACTATATGATTCCCGGGAGACGTATCTATTTGCCGGGTCGCAGTCATTTTTTCTTTAATAGCCTCAAGGGAGGCAGAATTATTGATTAATTTCTCCCGCAACAAGTCCCTGATATTCTTGTTAATAATCTGCTTTAAACCCAAACCGGAAACAGTTTCAATGGCAGGATTGGCATAAAGAATGGTAGCCTTACTGTCCAGAATAAGGAAAGCGTCATTCGAGTGCTCCCATAGTGTCTTTAGCTCATTTATGCTTGCCACTGCGATCGATCCTTTCTTTTTTGCATGTTAAACAAAAAAGCATTTTTTTCTAGCTAACGATATTCTTGTAAATTCTACATAAATTAGATAAATCCTGCTTTTAAAAATATTTAACCAATTCAACGAATAAGAACTCGCCCATAACAAAAACTGCAATCAGGATTATATCTGTCACAAAGTATATAACAGGAAAATACTGTGCTATAATAGTGGCGTTAGAAAGCTCTAACTAAAGACATAGCAGGATCGGCCGTTTGCCTTTATAATATCATAGTATACCGTAGGGAGTTTATTTATAAGATGGATCTTACACTTCCCCCCGCCCCTAAATTAATCCTTGAGAAAATGTCCGAAGATGGATTTACCTGCTACCTGGTGGGTGGCAGCGTCAGGGATATGCTCAGAGACCGCGAACCCTCCGACTATGATTTCGTTACAAACCGCAGTCCGGGCGAAATTGTGGCTGCGGCAACAAAAGCGGGCTGGAAAGTATGGCAGCATGGTATCGCCTTCGGAGTGGTAAATGTCTTGCTCCAGAATACAAGCTTTGAAATCGCCACCATGCGCACGGAAAGCTACGGCGCAGACCCGCACCGCCCTGATGCTGTAGCATTTGTGGACGACATAGTGCGGGACCTCTCGCGGCGGGATTTTACCATAAACGCCATGGCTATGGACAGGAAAGGCCGAATTATCGATCCCTTCGGCGGGCAGGATGATTTAGAGAAAGGGATTATCCGCTGCGTGGGCCAACCCCACGAACGCTTCCGGGAAGACCCCCTGCGCGTTTTGCGCGCCGCCCGCTTTATCTCCAAAACAGGCTTTACAGCAGAACCGGGCATTGCTACCGCCAGCCAAGATGGAAAAATGCTCCGCCGCTTTGCCTCACTCTCCGTAGAGCGGGTCAGAGATGAACTTGATAAAATTCTCCTCTCCCATCGCCCCTCCCGCGGGATGCGTTTTCTGGTAGACACGGGAATCCTCGAGCGCTCCTGCCGCGGTAAGACCGGGGGAGAAAGGGAGGCAGTTCCCATCCTGCCGGAGTTGGCCGTCATGCAAGGCGTAGGGCAAAACCCCCGTTTTCACGCATATGATGTGCTGGAACATACGCTAAAGGCTGTGGAAGGCATTGCACCGCAACCCGTTCTGCGCTGGGCCGCGCTACTGCACGACGTAGCCAAGGGCAAAGCGGGAACAAGATGCCTGAACAAGCGGGGCGAAATCGCCGACTATGGACATGCCGGCGCCGGTGCCAAACTGGCCCGGGAGATCCTGGTGCGGCTCCGAATTCCGTTAGTAACAGCCAACAGGGTCGTATGGCTTGTGAAAAACCATATGGTCGTCCCCGGAGCAGATGATGGGCGCATGGCCAGATGGGTTAAGAAACACTCGCGGGACTTTACGGACCGGGAGGCCTTTATGGAAGCAACACGGCAGCTCTTTCTCCTAGCCGATGCCGACAACCGGGCACGGGGCAAAAAAATCGATGAATCCTATATCCACGTGGTAACGGACAGCTTTCAAAGGGTCATGGCTCAGACAGCGCTCTATCCTACAGAGCTAAAGATCAGCGGAGATTTTATCGCCAAGAAAATAGGTAAAGGACCACAGGTAGGAAAAACACTGCGCGACCTCCTTATAGATGTCCAAACCGGCCGGCTCGCCAACAGCAAGGAAGTGCTTCAGGCCGCAGTTAATAAAAAAGCAAGCAGGCTTGCCCGCCGTAAGGAAAGTGGCAGGTAAGCATCCAGTTCACAGATAATGTATTTCATTATGCATCCTTTAGCATCCTAAATGCAGGAGAAAGATGTCCGCCAACGGCGGAGCAATTAGCCGATTGCTCAGCATCCTGCAGATGTAAACAGAGCTAACAGTGTAACGAGTACGATGAGCAAGGCTACAGTTGTTTTCCTGAACATAAGTGTTCCCCTTTCCTTTATTAGTCAAAAACTTTCACATACCAAACTTTTTCTCAGCCTGCTATCTTGAACGCATCATTATTTAAAGAGGTTCTGACTTAATTGCTTTTTTAACTTATCTCTCAACTGTAAGATTTTTAGAAGCTTTTCTCCCGCCTGTTTTGCGTCTTTCATTCCTTTATCACATTTTACAGCTTCTCCTGCTGCAAAAAGATTTAATACCTTAACTGTGCTAACTACCCTGTAACCTAAAGCTTCCAAAGGTTTTTCCATTAACTCAGCGGTATAGCCCATATCTTCTTCCTTTTGCTGTTCACACACTGCAACCACAGCAGCATATTTTCCTCCTAAAGCTTCGTTTACGCCCATCCAAACGGAACGGTCATCTTCAGTAAATGCCTCAAAGCAATAACATCTGTCGATGAAGGCTTTCATATCTGAAGATACATTATAAAAATATGCTGGTGAACCTAAAATAACTGCATCAGATTCCAAAATCATTGGATATATTTCTTGCATGTCATCATTTATCACACATTTATATGTATCTTTGCAACCTTCACATCCATTACAACCATTAATATTATAATCACCTAAGAATATTATTTTAATTTCAATGCCCGGTCTGGCAAGAGGTTTTAATGCTTCCTGTACTAAAATGGAAGTGTTTCCTTTTTTCCTCCGACTGCCGACAACACCAAGGATTTTCATGATAGTAACTCTCCACCTTCGTTATGACCGTTTTCTTGATGCTCCCAGTCCTTTTTGCGCCTCTTCCGTTTCAAAGAGGACCTGAAGTCCATCTAAGTCACGTTTGAGGCTGGTTAGACTTACCTCATTCACTGCAACATTCGCACAATGTTTTATTTCTGCAACAGCTTTTACGGGCAATTTAGCCATCGCTTCTGCAAACGCAATAGCCGTCTCCAGCAGGTCTGCTTCTGAACATACCTGTTCCACCAGGCCCAGTTCGTACGCCTCTATGGCACTGAGCTGTTTTCCTTCCAACATTAACCGCAATGCCTTGCTGTAACCGATTATGCGCACCAATTTTTGAATGCCGCCGGCGCCGGGTAATAATCCGAGCTTGATCTCCGGCAGTCCCACCCTGGCATTATGGGCAATGAACCTAAAATCACACCAGAGGGCCAGTTCAAAGCCACCGCCCAAAGCATGTCCGTTGATCACGGCAATGGTAGGCTTGGACATCTCTTCCAAAAGACAGTTTGCCTCCTGCAGTTTGCGGTCAAAGTCCAGCATGGCATTCACGTTTTTGGTTTCACAAAGTTCTTTCATCATGGCAATATCTGCACCGGCAATAAAAACTTCTACGGCACTGCAGACTACAACCACCCTCACATTTTCATCTTTTTCCAAACCACGCAGCGCATGGGTCAATTCGTTGGCAAGCTCATCATTCAAAGCATTGACAGGTGGCCTGTTAATAATTAACTTAGCAATATGTACGTCTTTTATTTTTTTAATTTCTAAATGTTTATAAATCATATTTTTTTCACCTTTTCATACTCCCCCTAACGAACTCATACTTCTTACCTGATTATTATAACATCACATCTCCACAATAGATCATTATGGATGATAAGATTATAACAATTGGGTAAAAAAATAAAGGGGCTGCGATAGCCCCTTTATTTTTTTATATGGTCGGAGTGGTGGGATTCGAACCCACGGCCTCTTGCTCCCGAAGCAAGCGCGCTACCAAGCTGCGCTACACCCCGCCGCTGACAAGTATTATCTTATCACTTAACATCTCATTATGCAACCTTCAACTTTGCTATTCTGAAAATGCAAAACAAGTGGGGTAGTTGGACAGCTGGACAGGAAAAGATATAACCTGGAAAAGCCGAACATTCCAGCTATTAAATTGTCTGATGGTACAAGCACTGCAGGTGTTGGCAGCAGGGTCATCCGGGGACATTAAAGCGCCACTGGGAGTAGTTTAATGCCGGGCCACGGTGCAAATATGTTATGAATATTTATTTAAAGTGGATAGCTTTTTCTGAAATAATTCTTGTAGATTCCCTGTTATTCTGCCAACTGTAGCTCCATTTAGCGGGTTCTCATCAATACTTAAAATGGGTATAATTTCATCTATGGTGCTTGTAATAAACAGCTCGGAAGCCTGGTATAGTTCGTCTTTGGCCAGGAACCTTTCCTCTACTTCAATCCCTGCTGCTCTTGCCAGTTCAATGACTACGCTGCGGGTTATCCCCGCCAAAATTCGGTTGCTCGCCGGTGCGGTAACCAGTTTTCCATGGAGGACGGCAAAAACGTTGCTACTGGCTCCCTCCGTTATTTTCTCTGAATGAACAAAAATGGCTTCATGATAGCCTTGGCTCCTGGCTGTTTGCTTAGCCAGGATATTCGGCAAAAGGTTTATCGATTTTATATCACAGTGATTCCAGCGATCGTCGGGAAGGGTTATGGCCGTAGCACCTTTTTGCTTCTCCTTTAATTCATCTTCATTGACCGCGCTGACCTTCATCATTATCGTGGGCTCTGCCTGTACTGGAAACTGATGGGTGCGTGGGGCCGCCCCCCGGGTAATTTGCATGTAAAGTTTCCCGTTTTTTATTTTGCTTTTACCGAGCAACTCATAGCAAACTTTTTCTATTTTTTGAAGCGAATACGGGAGCAGAAGGGATATTTTTTGGGCGCTTCGCGCCAATCGGGAAAGGTGGGGTTCCAGTTCAAAAAAACTTCCGTTATAGAACCGAATAACCTCATAAACGCCATCACCAAAGAGGAACCCCCGATCATCAACGGAAACGGCGGCTTCTGCGCTCCTGTAAAACTCCCCGTTTAGAAAAGTATCAAACACACGGCATAACCCCTGTCTGTGAAGAGATTTAGAGATACTATCTTATTATTATAGCAAAAGAAAATAAGTGCGTGAATAATTATTTATTAATTCTAAACATATATTTATATAGATTTGAGCTAATATATTGACATTTTTGAATATATATATTAGCATTGGCTCATGTGAACTATATTTCATAAAAAAGGAGGTTTTACCAGTTGTTGAAGAAATTGGGGTTGTTGGAGCGTATTTTGATCGGCTTTATTGTTGGTATTATCGTCGGGGCGATATTTGGTGAAAGTATCGCCGGTCTCAAATTTCTTGGAGATATCTTAATCAGGTTGCTGCAAATGCTTGTCATTCCCCTTGTGTTCGCCACTTTATCTGTCGGTGTAGCTAAAATAGGCGGTCTCAAAATGGGAAGGATATTCGGAAAAACTATTTTCTTTTATTACATTACAGGAATTTTTGCACTGATAATCGGTCTTACAATGGCAAACATGTTTGGTGTGGGAATCGGCATGGAGTTAGGTGAACTGGGGGAGGTGGATCTTGTTACGGCACCACCTCTGGCACAGACAATTCTTAACATTATCCCTACGAATATTGTGGATGCCATGGCTAAAGCAACAATGTTACAGGTGGTATTTTTCGCTATCCTCTTCGGTATCTCCATGGGGTGGGCGGCAGAAGCTTCCTCTGCCATAAAGGCAGCATTGGAATCCACTGCTGAAGTAATGTTTAAAATGGTTTACATGGTCCTTTCTTATGCACCGATTGGGGTGTTCGGCCTTATGGCCTGGACTGTGGGCTCTTTTGGGATCGGGGTAATTGCACCTTTCTTTAAACTTATTTTGGTGGTCTATGTTGGCTGCATTATTCACGTTTTTGTTGTTCATGCTATCTTCATCTGGTTTTTCTGCAAAATCAATCCGTTTCGTTTCCTTAACAGGAT
>SKTJ01000258.1 GCA_007122565.1 Syntrophomonadaceae bacterium
CCATCGAGCATGCAGTCACTGTTTTTACACTTAAAATGATGCAGCATAAAATTGCCTATGATGTGGCCGAGCGGATCAAGGGAGATTTTCTTAACGATCTGCTGAATGGCAATTATAAATACAGTGGGGATATGCTTAGGCGCGCTTCATACCTGGGGTATGATTTCTCCCGTCCTCATCAGGTTCTGTATATTGAAACCAGTCAGGATGATGACGGAAGCACGGAAAAAAATGGTGAAAACGGCCAAATGCCTACCCGGATGCAGCGCAGTGTTTTTGATCTTGTAGATAACTGTTTGAAAAAAAGGCTGCCCGGTTCCATGGTTGTGTGCATGAAAGACGAAGCCATTGTGGCGATTGCACCGTATCCGCAACAGAAATCCCTTCCCAAACCGGAGGATGCAGCTGTATTTTTAAAAGACGCGATCAAGGATTTGCTTCCCGGAATTACTGTATTAGTGGGGATAGGCAGGGTTTGTTACAATGTGCTCGAGATCAATAATTCTTTTCAGGAAGCCTACCGCTCTATTACTATTGCGCGAAAGCTTTGTAAGGATGACGAAGTTATCAGATATGATTCCCTGGGGGTTTATAAGCTTCTTTTTGCAGTAAAGGATGGGGAAGCGCTCCAGGAATATGCTACTCAACTGCTCAGTCCAATTTTGCAATATGACCGGGAAAAAAATGATATCCTGCTGCAGACACTGCGCAATTACCTGTTATGCAACTGTAACAACCAAAAAACAGCGGACAGCCTCTTCATCCACCTTAATACACTGAAATACCGCTTGCAAAAAATACAGGATATTTGCGAAGTGGACTTAAGCGATCCGGAAGAACGGCTCAACTTGCAGTTAGCCCTTAAAGTACTGGAGATCCAGAACGTTTAACAACCAATTTGTTGTTGGAAACGGACAAATATATTGAAGCTATTTATACAAATATAACATAGTATCGATGGCAACCTAATGTTAGAATAATATTGAATAATTTTGATTTATGGCAAATATTCCCCGTATAAATTAAAAGAATAAACTTGTGGAAGAAGGTGGTTGTTGCTTAAAGAAGACTACATTAATTGTAAAGGTGTCTTGAGGGTATGAGGGTGTAAGTAAAAATCTTAAGGGGGTTTATGATTTGAGAGAAAAGAAATTGTTTTTAATGGTATTATCCCTGGTAATGGTTACCCTGCTGGCAGGATTACTGCTGGTTGGTTGTAGCCAGCCCGCACCGCCGGCCCCGGCAGCTCCTGCGGATCCTGCGGATCCCGCAGCTCCCGCTGAACCAGCTGCACCGATCGAAACTATTACACTGAACTATGCTTTCTTTGCCCCGGCGAACACATTCCCCGGTGTGCAGATGGAGGAGTGGGCCAAGCGGGTGGAGGAGCGCACCGGTGGCCAGATTGCAGTTGATACTTTCCCCGGCAGCACACTGTTGAACCCTGGTAACATGTATGACGGCGTGATTGAAGGTGTGGCGCAGATCGGCCTTTCCTGCCCCTCTTATGAACCGGGTCGTTTCCCTCTGCTTGAACTGGCTGATATGCCTGTTCAGTTTCCGAATGCCAAAGTGGCCAGCGTAGTCCTTTATGAGTTGATCCAGGAATTCCAGCCCGAATCGCTGCAGGATTTCAAAGTAATCACCGCGTTTGTTACTGAGCCTGCCTATATCCAGTCCAAAACACGGGTAGCAAGCCTGGAAGATCTGCGCGGCCTCGAACTGCGTAGCGCCGGCACCGGTGTAGGCCCCCTGAGGGCACTGGGTGCCACTCCCGTGGCAATGGGACAGGGTGAAGTGGGGGAAGCATTGCAAACAGGCGTAATCGATGGTTATGCCTCTTCGCGGGAAGTGCTCTACGATTTTAAATATGCGGGGATTGTTAAGTACGTTACTGATTATCCTACTTTCTATATCTCCTTCTTAGCACTGATGGATATTAACGTATGGAATTCCCTGCCGGCAGATGTGCAGGCAGTGATTGATGAACTGGGCCGGGAGATGGCTTTCTGGACCGGTGATTATCTGGACAACCACTGTGTTGACGCTGTGGAATGGGCTGTCAGTGAAGAGGGCGTGGAGGTAGTGACCCTGTCGGCTGACGAGCTGGCGAGATGGGATGCTGCGCTGCAGCCCCTGGTGGAAGAACATGTGGCAGATCTGGAAAGCAAAGGACTGCCCGGTCGTGCATTTGTCGAAAGGCTCTATGAATTAAGGGATAAGTACAGCGCAGAGTTCTCTTAAGTTTTGTTGATCCTGCAAGCAATTCAGGGGCGCCCGCTGCCTGCTTTCCAAGAGAGATACTCTGGTGGGCGCCCTTTTGCTTGCTTAAAGGTCGGATTGAAGAAATAGGGGGAAGGGAGGAGACGCCGGTTGCGGTTACTTGAAGGCATAAGCGTACGGGTTAACCAACTTTTTATCTGGATTGCTGGTGTGGCACTGGTTGGGTCTATGTTGCTGTTGGTCACAAACATGTTTCTGCGGGTTGTTTATGTCCCGTTCGGCGCCACGTCTGAGGTGGTTGCTTTTTTGGCGGCACTTATTACGGCATTTGCCCTTGGTTTTTCCCAGATTAACAAGGCCCATGTGGCCATTGACCTGATTGTATCCCGCTTTTCCACGCGCACAAGCGCAGTTCTTGAAAGCATTACCATATCTTTAAGCATGATTTTATTTTCCTTTGCTACCTGGCATCTCTGGCTGTTTGCCGGGCGTCAGATGGGGCGGGGTGTTTTATCGGAGACATTGCGCCTGCCCTATTATTGGCTGATTTATGCAGTAGCCATTGGTTTTGCCAGCCTGGTACTTGTACTGGTCGTTGATCTAATCAAATCGCTTAGAAGGGGGGATAAAAAGTGAGCCCTACTACCATTGCAATTCTCGGGATAGTGTTCATGTTTATCCTCATGCTCCTGCGCATGCCGGTTGGCTTTGCCATGTTTTTTGCCGGTTTTGTAGGGTTCAGCTACTATGTCTCCCCCCAGGCAGCTTATAGCATGTTAAGCACTGATATCTGGGGTGGTTTTGCCTCGTACGGACTGAGTGTTATTCCCATGTTCGTTTTCATGGGGCAGATTGCCTTCCGCTCCGGTGTTACAGAGAGCCTTTACAGCGCGGCCTACCGGTGGGTGGGCAGCCTCAAGGGCGGCATGGCTGCCACTACCATCGCTGCCAGTACGGCTTTTGCTGCCATCTGCGGCTCAAATGCGGCAACAGCAGCGACGATGGGGACGATCGCACTGCCCGAAATGAAAAGATTCCGCTATAATGAAGCGCTCAGCACAGGAAGTGTGGCAGCAGGCGGAACGCTGGGCGTGGTGATTCCACCAAGTGTGGTATTAATTGTAATTGCACTGCAAACGGAACAGTCCATTACAAGGCTGTTTATTGCTAATATTATTCCCGGCCTCTTATTATCCGGTTTGTTTTTAGCCACTGTTTTTCTTGTCTGTATGAAATACCCGGAGTGGGGTCCAGCCGGGCCAAAAACAACTTTTAAAGAGAAGATATTTTCTCTGCCCGGTGTAATTGAGCCCATTCTGCTGTTTGCTTTGGTAATTGTGGGGCTCTATCTTGGATGGTTTACGCCCACGGAAGCGGGAGCCGCCGGTTCGTTTGGCGCGCTGGTTCTTTCCCTGTTACAGAAAAAGCTAAACTGGGAGCGCTTTAAGCTGGCAGTAACGGACACGCTGCGTATTTCCACCATGGTGATAATCCTGATCACCGGCGCTGTGGCATTTGGCCGCTTTCTAACTATAACCAGGCTTCCCTTTGCTCTTTCCGACTGGGCAGCTTCGTTGCCCGTTCCCCCTTTTGTAATTCTGCTTGTGGTAATTATGATTTATATATTGGGCGGAGCTTTGATGGATGCCCTCGGTTTCCTGACCCTGTCTATCCCCATCTTCTTTCCCCTGGCCATGGCGCTTGGTTATGATCCCATATGGTATACGGTTCTTATCACTTTGATTACGACCATGGGTGCAATTACCCCGCCTGTTGGGGTAAACGCCTTTATTGTCAAGGGACTGGTTCCGGAAGTGCCCATTCAGACGATCTTCAAAGGGGTCGGCTTCTTTTTGGCCTCTTATGTTGTATGTGTTGCCCTGTTGCTTGCATTCCCGCAGATTGCCCTGTTTTTACCAAACCTTCTATACTAAGCGGGATTGCTTTCATGCAGGAGTTTGGCCTGTCCCTGTATAATATATAATTTAGATACTCAGCAGACAGTAGTTAGTAATCAGTAGTCAGAATAAGGTAAGAAGACAAACATTTGCTAAAAGACTCGCTGGTATTGCTGAATTACAGAATTACAGAATAACGGTTGTTACTCCTTTAAGGAGATAATGTTAAAAATTTTATTGTAAAGGGGGAAATTGTTGCTGATGGATGAAAAAATGTTCCGGAAGCTTACCGTGTTAACCCTGGAGCAGGCTACGGTGGTTCCATATCTGACGTACCGTTTGGCTCATGATGGTATGGAAGTGATTCGCATGGAAAACCCGGGAATGCCTGATCCCAATCGTTTTATTGGGGAGAACCGTCTCGATGAAAAAGGAATGAATACCTATTTCTTATCGATCAATGCAGGAAAAAAGGCGATTACTTTAAACCTGGCCTCCCCTAAGGGGCAGGAAATGCTTAAAGAGATAATTCGCAAACTTGATGTGGATATCTTCATCACCAACCAGTTACCGAAGAATTATCAGAAGCTTGGTGTGGATTATGATATTCTCGCCTCTGCGAAGAAAGATCTAATCTGGCTGGGTATTACCGGTTTTGGGCCCGACTCCAATGAAGCGGCTTATGATCCTATCCTGCAGGCCCGGGGTGGCCTCATGGAGCTTACGGGTGAGCAGGAGGGGAATCCCATGGTAGTGGGTATTCCACTGCCGGACATGGGGACAAGTGAACACGGTTATGGATTAATCATGCGGGCTCTCTATAAAAAAGCCATCACAGGCGAGGGGAGTCGCATTGACCTCTCCATGTTTGAGAGTACCGTATCATGGCTTACTCAACCCATTTGCCTCACCAAGAGCTTTGGCAATCACATTTCGCGGCGTGGTAATACGCACGAATTCTTTGCTCCCGTATCCGTTTACCCGACGCAGGACAGTTACGTCTATATTGCCGTGGGCAACGACCGCCAGTGGGAGACGGTAACTAAACTACCGGCCTTCCAGTCCCTGGCCAGGGAAGAATATAAGGTTAACGCCGGGCGTATTAATGATGTGGACAACTTGAACCAGGCGATTGAGGCTATCACACGTCAGTTCAGCACCGACGATTTAATCGCCCTGTTTAATGAAGCAAGGGTGGCTATTTCCCGTGTAAACAACATTCAACAGGTTATTAACGATTCAATAGTGCAAAAAAAGGTGCTCTGCTCCCGTGATCAGAAAACGGGAACTGAACTTACCATGGCTCCGCCGCCTTTTACTTCTGTCTTCCTGAATGAACAGAACAGAACGCTCAGTTTCCCGCCGCGCCTGGGGGAGCATAATGAGGATATCTTCTGTCAGGCCATGGGACTATCAGCGTCCGAATATGCTGAACTCCTGGCAGAGAAGGTTATTTAACCGTTCCTGGTAATACCGGGAGAGATAGGGGGAAATTTTAGAGATGTATTTTAAATTCAACGAAGAACAGGAAGCCATTCGCAAGATGGTCCAGGATTTCCGGGAAAAGGAGATCGTTCCACTTGCTCCTGAATGGGACGAGGCAGAGTGTTTTCCCAGAGAGATTCTGGCCAAACTGGATGATCTGGGCCTGACCAATTTATCCGTTCCCGAGGAATACGATGGCCCGGGTGTGGATTTTGTTTCCGCGGCTGTGATCATGGAAGAACTGGCTTATGGCTGTGCCGGGGTAACGCTGGCCACAGGGAACAATACTATTGCCCTCTACCCGGTTGTGCTCGGTGGATCCCAGGAGCAAAAAGAGCAGTACCTGAGTGGAGCTTGCAACGACGGGAAGCTGGCAGCGCTGGCGCTCTACGAGGCAGAAGCGGGCGTCGACCTGGCCCGCATGGCGCTGACGGCGCAAAAGCAGGGTGAGGGATACGTGTTAAACGGGCGCAAGGGGTATGTCACCAACGCTCCGTTTGCCGATTATTTTATCGTTTTTGCCAAAACAGGCGGGGAGAAGGGAAAAGACCTCTCCGTTTTCCTGGTGGAAAAGGACACACCCGGGCTCAGCGTGGGCCCGGCCATCAGCAAGCTGGGGCTGCGTGCAGCTGTTGCGGCCGATGTGGTTTTCGAAAATGTTTCCGTTGGGGCGGCAAGCCTTGTGGGCAAGGAAGGTGACGGCTACAGCCTCGCGGCCAAGACCTTTGACCTGGCGCGGTTGTTCATAGCAGCGATTGCGGCGGGGGTGGCCCGGGCGGCAATGGATTATGCGGCCAAGTATGCCAAGGAGCGGATCATCTTTGGACAGCCGCTCGTGGAACTTGAGGCCGTCCGGTTGATGCTTGCCAGGATGGCTGCCGGGGTTGAGGCTTCCAAGTTGCTCACTTATCAGGCGGCGTGGCTGCGTGACGAGGGGACGCCGGTGGAAGGCAGGGGAGCGATGGCCCGCTATATTGCCACTGAAGCGGCCATGCAGGCGGGGATCAATGCGGTCCAGATCATGGGCGGTTATGGTTATTCCCGTAAGTTCCCTGTAGAGAAATACATGCGCGACGCTAAGATGCTCCAGATCATTGAAGGGGATACGCTGGCACAGCAAGTTTACATTGCAGCGGAACTTTTACAGTAACTGCTCTGAATTAAGACAGGGTAGTTGCAAATATTTTTATATGCTTAAATGAAGGGGTTGGTAGCACTGTGAAGGAAAAAAATTTACGTGTAATGGTGGCAAAACCCGGGCTTGACGGCCATGATCGGGGAGCGAAGGTGATTGCTCACTTGCTCAAGGATTCAGGGTTCGATGTTATCTACACAGGGTTGCACAAGACCGTGGACCAAATTGTGGAGATGGCTATCCAGGAAGATGTGGATGTGATCGGCCTCAGTGTCATGACCGGGGGGCACATGCCCATCACGGAAAAACTGATGCTCAAGTTACGGGAGCAAAAAGTGGATGATATTCTGGTCACCGTCGGCGGGGTCATCTCCCGGGCCGATGTGGCAAAATTAAAGGAGCTGGGTGCCAGTGCCGTTTTTCCCGGAGGCACCAA
>SKTJ01000318.1 GCA_007122565.1 Syntrophomonadaceae bacterium
GAACCAAACCGATCCTTTACTCCATAATTCGGGGGAATGAAAAGATGTTTCACGGGGGAATAGCAAAGCTTAAGCAACGATTAGGGATTAAGATCGTTTTGCCGGGAGCTCTATTGATATTTTTGATCCTGTTTTTTGTGAATACACTGGCATATGGAGCAGCCGAGCCGCCACAGGTTAAGGTACAGGTTGGGGGAACACTCAATCTTAGGTCCGGTCCTGCCACTACTTATCCTGTTCTCAGTAAGCTTCCCTCAGGCACCCTGCTGGATCTCATTTCCCATGAGGAAGAGTGGTTGCTCGTCCGCTCTAATGACGGAAATACCGGCTGGGTATCCGCCGGCTACACCAGCTTTACCCCTTCTCTGAAGGACAAGCTTCCCCCCGCCCGGGGAACACAGGTAATTGTGCAAACCCCAATTCTAAATGTACGTGGTGGCCCGGGGGTAGAATATCCACGCCTGAAACAGGTCAGGCTGGATGAAACACTGCCGGTTTATCAGCAGCAGGATGGCTGGCTGCTCATACGGCTGGCAGACGGCTCCACCGGGTGGGTAAGTGACAATTATGTTACTTCGCCTCCCGAACCTGAAGCAGGACGGGATCAGAATGATATTGACGAATCTGAACAAGACATGCTGGAAGCAGGCAATAATATATTACCGCTCCGGGTTACAGTTACCGCATCTTCCCTGCGTATGCGGCAAGGGCCGGGTCTGCAGCATCAGATCGTGGCCGTTATTCCCAAAAACACTATCCTGCTTGTACGGGATGAACAGGAACAGTGGCTTAAGGTCGGCCTCCCCGACGGCCGGGAAGGCTGGGTGGCCGGCTGGCATACGCAACCGCTAAACAGTGGAAATGAAGAAAATACTGAATCACAGTCACCCCGCCTGGCCACTGTAAATACCAGCGTGCTGCGCGTGCGCTCCGGGCCGGGGCTTGATTTTTCTCAAGTTGACCGGGTATTTTCCGGAAATCATCTGCTCGTGCTGGATGAGGAAAAGGGCTGGAACTATGTCCAACTCCCGAACAACAGTTATGGGTGGGTCAGTGGGGACTATACCTCTGACAACAACCTGAATACGGGCCGAATTGATAGTGTTACCATTGTTATCGATCCCGGTCACGGCGGGCAGGATCGGGGAGCAACCGGAATTAACGGCCTGTTGGAAAAAGAGGTCAATCTGGAGGTGTCACTTCAGGTGGCGGAACAACTCCGGGCACGGGGATTTAATGTGATAATGACACGCAACAGCGACGTGGAGATAAACTTAGAGGAGAGGGTACAAATTGCGGAGAGAGCAAATGCTGATCTGTTTATCAGCATCCATGCCAACGCTCACCCAAACCCCGCAATCACCGGCACGGAAGCCTTTTACGCCTCCGGCAAGTCCAGCTCTGTCCAAAGCTATTATATGGCCACCCTGCTGCAACAGGAAGTATCCCGCGCCTTACATCTGCCCAGCCTGGGGACAAAGACAGCGCGCTTTATCGTAATCCGGGAAACAACGATGCCTGCCGCTCTTTTGGAACTGGCGTTCCTCTCCAATGCCGTTGACGAAGCCCTGCTACGCACCCCCCAGGCACAACAAAAAGCCGCAGATGCCATCGTGCGTGCAATCCTAACCTATTACAACGCAGTCTAAATGCGGCACGGGGACGTTTTGATTGCCGCATCCGAAAGAGGAACTCCTCTTGGCATATAGTCGATTTGCTGATTTAAGGAAGATGTTAAGAGATCAGTGGGTAAAATGCGGCAAACAAAACGTCCCCGTGCCGCATTAGAAGGTTTTGTGGCTGTCCAGGAGAATGGTTACGGGGCCTTCGTTGTGTACTACCACATCCATCATGGCCTGGAAGACGCCTGTGGATACGGTGAGTCCTTTTTCCCGCAGCAGACTGCAAACTCTTTCGTAGAGAACCACGGCCTGTTCAGGGGGGGCTGCAGCAATGAAACTGGGGCGGCGCCCCTTGCGGCAGTCTCCGTAAAGGGTGAACTGGGAAATGCAGAGGATTTCCCCCCCTGCCTCCTGGACGGAGCAATTCATACGCCCCCCTTCGTCTTCAAAAATACGCAGGCCCCATATCTTTGAGGCCAGATTAAGACAATCCTGCTCCCCGTCCCCGTCTCCAACACCGAGGAAGACGACCAGGCCTTTTTCAATGCACCCCACAATCTGCCCATCCACCGTCACATGGGCCTTTCGTGCCCGCTGCACAACCGCACGCATCTTATCATCTTCCTTTCTGTGCCGTCCCCGGAAAACGTTTTTCCGGGGTGGAGCCGTTACCAAATGGACGGCCTACGGTAAAGACATCCCGCACCCGCTTAATCTTATTGATGATAAAATCAAGATGTTCCAGATCAGTTACGACAAATGTTAGGTGGATAGCCACTATTCCGTCCCGTGTGGCACGGGCATTTACATTTGAAATGTTTACTTTATTTTCACTTACGGCCTGCACCACATCAGAAAGAAGACTGGGGCGATCCACCGCCGTAACCTCCAATTCAACCGGGTAAGAGGCATCACCTTGCGTTTCCCATTGTACATCGAGGAGCCGTTCCTTCTCCCTGGCGGCACGTGTGATGTTTGGACAATCACGGCGATGGATGGAAACACCGCGACCACGCGTGATAAAACCGGCGATTTCATCTCCGGGAAGAGGATTACAGCAGCGTGAGAAACGGACCAGCAGATTGTCAATTCCCTGGATCTTCACGCCACCGGTGGCCCGGACCGGCTCCTTCCAGGGCTTAAGGGGGATGGGCTGTTTATCTTTTTCTTCCTTGCTGTATTTTTTGCTGTATTCATCCCGCAGGCGGGTAAGCACCTGGTGCGTGGAGACGCCCCCGTAACCCAATGCCGCATAAACATCGTCAGCAGTGAGGAGGTTATAGCGACGGCCCACCTCTTCCAACAGCGGTTCCTTAAGGAGCTGGTGGGGCTCCAATTGCAGGCGGCGTATTTCCCGTTCCAGGCTATCCCGTCCCTTGGCAATGTTCTCCTCACGCCGCTCTTTTTTGAACCAGGCACGGATCTTGCTTTTTGCCCCGGAACTAACAACCATCTTTAACCAGTCACGGCTGGGAGTCCCCTGTTTACTGGTGATAATATCCACCATATCGCCTGTTTTCAGCTCCGTATCCAGGGGAACAATACGGCCGCTTATCTTCGCTCCCACACAGCGATTACCCACATCCGTATGAATGCGGTAGGCAAAATCAAGAGGGGTGGAACCGGCTGGCAGATCGATCACATCACCGCGCGGTGTAAAAACAAAAACTTCGTTGCTAAAAAGATCAACGCGCAAATGCTCCATAAATTCATGGGCATCTTTCAAATCCTGTTGCCACTCCAGTAACTGACGTAACCAGGATAATTTCTCCTCGAACTCCCGGTCATCTTTAACCTTCTCCTTGTAGCGCCAGTGTGCGGCAATACCATATTCAGAGGTACGGTGCATCTCCCGGGTGCGGATCTGAACCTCAAGCAATTCATTCTTCCCACACACTACCGTGGTGTGCAGGGACTGGTACATGTTCGGTTTCGGCATGGCAATGTAATCATTAAAGTGACCGGGGATAGGCCGCCAGAGGGTATGCACCACGCCCAGCGTGGCATAACAGTCCCGGACGCTGTCCACGAGCACACGCAGCGCTGTAAGATCGTAGATTTCACTAAAATCCTTACCCTGTTCCTTCATCTTGTTGTAAATACTGTAGATATGCTTGGGACGACCCTTGATTTCCGCTTCAATACCCGCTTCCTTAATGCTTGCGGCAAGATCGGTAATCGCGTTGTTTATATACGACTCCCGTTCACCCCGTTTTTTAGCCAGCTTTTCCACGAGAAAATAGTAATCCTTATTGTTCAAATAACGGAATGCCAGGTCCTCAAGTTCCCATTTTATTTTATATATTCCGAGGCGGTGCGCCAGAGGGGCATATATCTCCAGGGTCTCCCGGGCTGTCTCAAACTGTTTAAAAGCGGGAAGATAATGTAGTGTGCGCATGTTATGGGTGCGGTCCGCAAGCTTCACCAGGATAACCCGGATATCCCTTGCCATGGCCACAAACATCTTGCGCCAGGTCTCCGCCTGTTGCTCCTCTTTGGAGCGGAATTCCATGCGACTGAGCTTGGTTACCCCATCCACCAGGCCCGCTACCTCCGGGCCAAACTCCCGTTCCAGTTCTTCCACCGTTAGTGGTGTGTCTTCAATCACATCGTGGAGCAACCCCGTCAGAATCGTGACCAGGTCCAGTTCCAGTTCCGCCAGAATACAGGCCACACCGAGGGGATGAGTAATATAAGAATCTCCCGAAACCCGCTTCTGATTTGCATGGGCGTTGAGAGCAAACTGGTAGGCACGCCGAATCAGCGACCAATCTTCTTTTTTTGTATTGTAGCGAGTGAAACTTTTTTTTAACAGCTGCATACTCATGTTTAGCTGTCCTGCACCCCTTCTAAGCAGAGGTTAAGGATATCTTCCCCCTTTGCCTGCAGCAAATATCTTTGCCAGCGGAAGGCCTCCTGCCATTTCTGCCGGGCCCAGTTATATTGATCCGCTACCGCCAGTTTCCCGAGCAATGTGCAATAGTCGTCCCCAAATCCGGTTTCAAGCTTTATTTTTCCTTTTTCCAGTTCCAGGCATGCAGCTTCCTTCATGATAAGCAGGCATTTCTCCAGCAAAGAAATTGTGGGGGAAAAGGGAAGCCGGCCCTTAAGGCTGGTCAGGGTTTTACTATGATCGGCAAAATCCCCTGTAGCAGCCATTTCCTGCAATGCATGAAAGACCTGTTCCAAAACAGAGAGTGAAGGAATGGTAGCCGTTAACAAACGGAGGTTATCCTGCCAATCCTCGGTTCCATAAATCAAGTGTACTGTAAGCTTGTTTACACGGCCAAAGGCTTGAAACAAATCTGTTAACCTCCCCTTCTGCAACGGCAGATCATACAGGACCAGATGAGATGGTAGTATACCTTCCATTTGCTCCCGTTGAAATTGGCCCTGATGGGTGAAATAAAAGCCTTTATTACGGCCAAGCTGTTGCTCAAGTTTGCGCAGGCGGCCCATTGTGTTCACAAAGACAAGGCATCCTTCCCCCTGACGCCCCAATTCTCTGAGATAATCAAGCTTTCGCCCCAATCCTCTGTGGTCCAAAAGGGAAATCTTTCCTCGTATGTACTCATCACTGAACACACCTGCACTTAACTCAAGCTGCAGCGTATCCCGCCCCTGCCATGTGTTAAAGGAGAGAGTAAAAAATACATCCAGTTCCCGTAGCGGTTGCAAATCCGGCAGTTTGGTTTTACCATCAAAGAAAATGGCCTTTAAAAAGCAGCCATCCCGGGAAAGGCCCAACTGCAGGTGCCGCTGTCCCCGGCCCACCTCTCTTTTTTGCTCAAGCAGCCAATTATTACTGTAAAAAAGGGGGCGGGGGTTCCCAAAGCCGAATGGTTCCAAGAGCTCCAATTGCCGCACCAGCTCTTCCGTGATCTGCTGTGGCTTTAACAGGGCATCCACATATAGGGAAGGAACGGGTTCCGCTTCGGCGCGCCACTGCCGGGCCAGCCTGTTTAACTCCCGCCGCAACTTAGGAATATTCTCCTCCTGCATCGTTAATCCGGCAGCACAATGATGTCCGCCGAAAGCGAGGAGCAGGGGGGCGCATTCTTTTAGGGCGGCGCTAAGGTTAAAATCATCACCGCTACGGCCCGAACCCTTTCCCTGTCCCCCGACCAGGGATATGAGCATGACAGGGCGCTGGTACTGCTCCAGCAGGCGACTGGCCACAATACCAATCACCCCCTGCGGCCAGTCCGGTGCTGCCAGCAGTAGAAAATCAGCCTCGTTTTCCGGCATTTCCCCGGCCATTTTGGATGCTTCTTTAAGGATGTTCGCCTCCACTTGCTGGCGGCGCTTGTTTTCCTCATGCAACTCCCCTGCCAGGGGGCGGGCTTCTTCCAGGTTCCCTGCCAGTAGCAGTTCCAGAGCGCGGGAGGCATCTCCCAGTCGTCCGGCAGCGTTAAGTCGGGGAGCAATGATGAAGGAGATAGTTTCAGCCGTTATTTTACCTCCTGCGGCCGCCGCTTCACAAAGAGCCACCAGTCCGGGACGCAGAACAGTCTCCATACGGCGCAGGCCGTATGTTACAAGCACACGATTTTCACCCAGCAGCGGGACCATATCAGCCACAGTGGCTAAGGTTACCAGGTCAAGGTAATCCTCCATGCCGGCCCAGGCATTACTTGTTGCCACCATCGTATGTTCTTTCTGATCCTGTTCCTGTTGCTCCAGGAGGGCTTGCCCCAGTTTGAAGGCAACTCCCGCCCCACAAAGATCCTTGAAAGGATAGGAACAATCCACGCGGTGAGGATTAACAATGGCATTAGCCGGCGGCAGTTCCGTCGGTGGCAGGTGGTGATCCGTAATCACTACTTCCATTCCCTGCTCCCGGGCAAAAGCAACTGCATCCCTATCACTAATCCCACAATCCACCGTAACCAGGAGGGAAACCCCATCCTTTACCAGACGGGCGATCGTATGCTCGTGCAGGCCGTAACCTTCCACCAGCCTGTTCGGGATATGATAAACAACATCCCCGCCAAGACGGCGCAGCTGGGTAAACAAAAGGGCAGTAGCTCCAATCCCGTCCACGTCATAGTCACCGTAAACAGCGATTCTTCTGCCCTCCCGCACTGCCTGCCAAATTATCGTGGTAGCAGCTTCCATATCCTTCATTGCAAAAGGTGAGTGGAGCTGCACCGGCTCTGGTGTAAGAAAAACTTTCCCCGCTGCGGCCGTTTTAATACCCCGGTTAACCAGCACCTGTGCCAGCGGAAGGGGTATCTGCAACGCCTCCGCCAACCCGGTGATTATCTCCTTATCCTGAGGAAAAAGGGCCCAGGCATTCTGTTGAAAGCCATTTTTACTGCTAAATTTCCTCAAATCTCCCTTTCATCCTTTTGATCCGTCATTCCCGGTTCCTGACCCGCGAAATCTTCTTCACCCTTCGGCTCGGATGCAATATCTTCAACATTTTCCTTTGTTTCTGATCCCTTTTGATCCATATAATATCCAGTCACATAGGGCTCAGCAGCAGGCGGAGGATCCGGCACTGCCTTTGCTGTTTCCGCGGTCGCAGGGGATTCCTGTAACTGTCCCAATTGTATGAGCAGGGCATCCCGTTCATTCTGCAGTTCATTAACCTGTGAACGAACCTCGCTTAGTTCGCTCTGCAAGCTCCGTAAACGAAAACCAGTCTTAATTTGCTTAAACATATTTAACAGGAAGATCACAAACGCCCCAAGGATGGCGGCCCCCAGGATGACAATCACAGCGGAGATCTCCGTTTTGCCATAGAGATAATTAACGATGATCGGTTGATTGTTGGCCAATGCGAAAATTGCAATGAGCAAACTGAAAATGAGGGCCATAATCACACCAAGTTGACTCATGGAAAATTCACATCCTTCGCTTGAAAGACTCAGAAGTTAGAATTCAGTAGTCAGATAATAGAACTTAACTTCCGCCTTTTTAAAATACACACTTTTGAAGAATTGCGATAGGCTGCAATTGCCAGCGGTACATTCGGGCTTTGTAAATTCTGCCTACTGACTACTGAATTCTAAATACCTGGATATATACATTATTCAACAACAGGAAAGCATTTCCTGCAAGCGCCACTCTTGTTTTTCTTAGGAATGAGCCTCAGCTTTCTTCCGCTTTTCGCGGTCTTGCAGGAAAAGCCATACGGGGCTGGCGATAAAGATGGATGAGTACGTGCCGCTTACAATGCCGATAAGCAGAGCCAGGGCAAATACCTTAAGATCCATGCCACCCACAAAATAACTAAATGCGATAAAGAGGGAAAGGAGAACCACCAACGTGGTAAGGGACGTGTTGATGGAGCGCACCAGGTTGGCATTAATACTGCTTTCCACAACTTCTTCTATTGTACGTTTGCCGCGATATTTCAGGTTCTCCCGGATACGATCGAAGATCACGATGGTGTCGTTAATGGAATAACCGATAATTGTCAGTACCGCAGCAATAAAGGGGCTATTCACCTCCAGCTGGAAAAGGGAAAATATCCCGATAATGATAAAAGCATCATGAAACAGGGCAATAATTGCCGCCAGGGCGAATTTAAATTCAAAGCGCATGGTAATATACACGATCATTAGAACGGCGGCAATCAATAGGGCAAAGAATGCTTCCTGGGTTAACTCCCTGCCGATAACCGCACCAACATTATCAACACGCAGCACATCCCGGGTGGTCATCTGGGGCCAGCGCTCATTAAAGGCCGCAATGAGTTCGCGGCGCGCTGCCTCATCTAACTCCGGTGTCTTTATTATAACCTCACGCCCTTCACCGGCTGCATCCCGTCCGGCCCGTTGCAGGGGCACTCCATCAAGACCGAAGGGTGTGAGAACCTCCCGCACTTCCTCCATTTGATAGCCTTCGTCGAGACGCAGGTGTATAATGGTCCCGCCGGCAAAGTCAATACCGAGATTCAGGCCGACTGCAGCCAGCGCTATGGCCCCGATGATAATGATTAGGGCGGAGAAAGTAAAAGCACTGCGCCTGTATCTTAAAAAAGGAATGTTATAGTTTCGCATCAGCTAACCCCCCTGTAGCCAAGGTAGGCCGGTTTTTTGATCAGTTTGGAACGGACAGCCAGGCGCAGCAAAACGCGTGTAAGGAAAATGGCCGAGAAAACACTGGCAACAATACCAATCAGCAGCACCACGGCAAATCCCCGTACCGGGCCGCTGGCTACGACAAAGAGTACCAGTGCACCGATTACGGTGGTGATATTGGCATCAAGAATGGCGCGCAGCGCCCGTTCAAAACCTGTATTGACTGCTGTAAGGGATGTCTTGCCGAGCTGCAGCTCTTCCTTGATCCGCTCGAAAATAAGCACATTGGCGTCTACTGCCATACCGATAGAGAGAATCAGTCCCGCAAGCCCAGGCAAAGTAAGGGTAGCTCTAAATGCGGCCAGTACCAGGAAAACAAGGGCCAGATAAACAAACAGGCTAATCACGGAGATCAAACCGGCAATACGGTAATACAACATCATGTAAAGCATCACAATTCCGAGACCCACAATACCGGCAGAGAAGGCAAGCCTGAGGGCATTTTCCCCCAACAGCGGCCCCACGGAACGAGTTTCCAGCTCCACCAATTCCACCGGCAAAGCTCCGGAGCGGAGCATCAGGGCGATATTATGGGCGTTCTCCGTAGAACCGATACCAGTGATAATGGCACTGCCGTCCGTAATCACATTTTGGACGGTTGGTGCGGAAACAAGTTCATCATCGAGAAAGATAGCAATAATATCCCCAAGATGTGCCTGTGTAGCCTGGGCAAAGAGCTCCCGTCCTTCCGCATCAAACTCAAGGGCCACTATCGGTTCATTATACTGGCCCCGTGTAAAATAAGCGTTTTTCAGGTTGGCACCGGTAAGGAGAAGTTCTGCATCGGAGAGTAGAAACTCTCCTTCCTGGTTCATCTTTTCCGGCAGATTCTCAATATAGACAAAGTTAAGCTGAGCGGTGCGGCCGATAATAGCCATAGCCTGGGCCGGGTCCTCAATGCCGGGAAGTTCGATGCGGATACGCCGATCCCCTTCCCGCTGTAACACTGGTTCCACCACACCGAGCTCATCCACACGCTGGCGGATAATTGTCATAGCCCGTTCGATGGCATCATGATCTGTCTCTGTGTCCCCTGTATCAACTGCCTCCAGCAGGACATAGACACCGCCTTCCAGGTCCAACCCCTTACGCAGGTAGTTTTCCCAGTTCAGCAGTGAAATGGTTGAGCCGGCCACCAGGAGCAAAGAGATAACCACAAATAATAAGGCCAGTAAACCGGTTCTCTTTTTTTTACGTGCTGACATCTGCTTCATCCTCCTCCATCTGGGGACTTTTCATTGGGGACATGTGTCCCCTTTCCTTAAAAGAAGTGTGTCCCCTTCCTCTAAATAGGTCTGATAATAACTCCAACAATTGTCTAAAGAAGCTTGGCATCGTTGATTACCAGGGAAAAACGGGCGGATAGAAAATCGGCGGCGCGGCGACAGAGCACCATCCGGGAAAGAAATATTTCGAAATACTCCAGCACTGTGCTAATATTATTGTCGATCTTGAGATTGAGCGTCACCACCCGTTCCTCTGGGAACAGTTCCAAATTACATTCCTCCACAGCATAGTTAACCCGGTCATGAATATCAAACTTTACAAAACTAGGGTTACGCACCCGCATACGGTGTACATCGGCTTTATCAGCCAGGATCACTGCTGCCGAGCAGATACTTACAGGATGACCGTTCTCTTCATCGTGGTTGCCGATGGCTGCAGCCACCTCAGTTATTTCCATTTCATCCATTTCCAGTTCCCGCAGGATATCCATGGCAATGAGCGCTCCGGTATAATAATGGTGGCTCCGTTCCACAACGTTGCCAAGATCATGCATATAGCCTGCAATAGCGGCCAATTCCGCTTCCCGCCGGCTGTATCCCAAATCCACCAGGACACGATACGCAGTATTAGCCACCAGATCCGTATGGCGAAAGCCATGTTCCGTAAACCCCAGCACCTCAAGATTGCGGTCAGCCTGGCGGATACAGGCAATTACCATGGGATGGTTTTGCACGTCTGCCAACGTTATGACATTTTTATTTGTTTCTTCTACCATTAAATAACATGTCCTTCCAGTGCCAGTAAGCGACGTTTCCAGATTAACCCGGAACCAAAACCGACTAGCGCACCTTTTTGTCCTATCACACGGTGACAGGGTATGAGCAAAGGTGTATCATTGCGCCCCAAGGCCTGACCCACAGCCCGCGCTCCCCCCCGGTTCCCGGCACTGGCAGCAATTTCCCCGTACGTGAGTGTCTCGCCAAAGGGGATAGCAGCTGTAAGCTGCAACACTTTCATTGTCCAGGCAGAATACCCTTGAGCCAGCAGGGGGTACATTCCCCGGATTTCCCGTCCCCGGAGAATAAAATCCTGCAGTTCAGTCTCCAGTCCCGGCCAGGGCAGTTCTCCTGCTGTTGCGAAAGGTGGTTCGCCCTGCAGGCCAAAAGAATCACCAGGTAAAACGAGGTGCCCGATACCGGCCTCACTGAAGTAGAGTCTGAGCTCCCCCCAGGGCAGTTCCAATACCCACTTCTGCCAGAGTAAAGGTGCCGCTTCGTTTACAAATAACATATGGATCGTCACCCTTCTTTCAAGAAACAAGAAACAGGAAGTCATGGAGGGCGGGTGTAGGCAGCCGCCCCTACATGGGCGGGCACAGAGACCGTCCTACTGATAGCTGTCCACTGCGGGCGGACAGGGTCGTCCGCCCCTACGGAGGCCATCGCGGGCGCCTAACTATCCACTATCTAACTATCCAACTGTTTCAATCTTGCGGTAGAAACAGCTTCTTTCTCCTGTGTGACAGGCCGGGCCGGTTTGCTTTACCTTGAGCAACAAGGTATCCGCATCGCAGTCATAGAATATCTCCTTTACCTCCTGGATATTCCCGGAGGTCTCTCCTTTTTGCCAGAGTTCTTGCCTGCTACGGCTCCAGAAACAGGTCCGACCCGTTTTCAGTGTTACATGAAACGATTCACGGTTCATATAAGCCAGCATGAGAACCTCCCCGCTCAGGTAATCCTGCACAATAGCCGGTAATAGTTCGTAGCGGTCAAAGGCCATTTCTTCAACAGACATTAAAGGCGCACCTCCACTCCCTGCTGCTGCAGGTATTCTTTCACTTCTCTGATGGAAAAATGACGATAATGAAAAACAGAGGCTGCCAGGGCCGCATCGGCCTTCCCCTCCGTAAGCACACGGGAGAAATCTTCCATTTTCCCTGCCCCTCCCGAGGCGATAACCGGGATACTCACTTTTTCACTTATAGCCCGGGTGAGAGGGATATCATAGCCGTCCCGTCCACCATCTGCATCCATACTGGTAAGCAATATTTCTCCTGCACCAAAACTTTCCACGCGGGCCGCCCATGTGAGGGCGGAAATACCTGTGCCCTTACGGCCACCGTGGGTATAAACTTCCCAGTCTTCCATCTGCTCATTCCACCGGGCATCAATAGCAATAACAATACACTGGCTGCCGAAAATGCGGGCCCCCTCCCGGATCAGATCCGTATTCTCCACTGCAGCTGTGTTGAGGGAAATCTTATCGGCGCCCGCTTTTAAGATGTTGCGTATCTGATCAATGGTGCCGATCCCCCCGCCCACGGTAAACGGTATAAATACCTCCCGCGCTGTACGACGAGCCACTTCGACCATGGTTTCCCGCTGCTCGTGAGAAGCGGTGATATCGAGAAAAACCAGCTCATCTGCCCCTTCTTTATTGTAAAAATCCGCCAACTCCACCGGATCACCGGCATCCTTTAAGTCGACGAACTTAACACCCTTCACAACCCGGCCTTCCTTTACATCCAGACACGGCACTATTCTTCTAGCCAACAACAGTTCCCCCTCCCGAAAATAAAGTTTCAGACCTTATCTTATCTATATTTTTACTGAGCGTGTCGCTCCAGTTCAGTGATGGCACTTTTAAGTTCAATGTGACCAGCGTAAAGAGCCTGTCCTACAATAGCGCCGCTAATACCCAGTTCTTCCAAAGTCTGCAGGCGAAGCAAATCTTCCAGGGAAGAAACGCCTCCGGAAGCAATCACAGGGATCTGTAAAGAGCGGGCCATCTCCTGCATGGCATCCATATTCGGCCCTTCCAGCATTCCGTCCCGGGAAATATCCGTATAAATTATCTCTGCCACCCCGTACTGCTCCATCTCCTGAGCCAGTTCAACAGCACGGCGCGCCGAACCTTCAACCCAGCCCCGGACCGCCGCCACACCGTCACGTGCATCAATACCAACGATAATCCGACTGCCGTATAGGCTTACCAGATCTTTTAAAAGCTCCGGTTGTTCAACTGCCGCCGTGCCGAGAATAACACGGGAAACACCCAAGCCGAATGCCTTTTCTGCAGTAATTCGATCCCGGATACCGCCTCCCAGTTGTACAGGTATATCCACGGCAGCAGCAATAGCGGCAATGACAGGGGAATTTACCGGTTTACCCTCAAAAGCGCCGTCCAGATCAACCACATGCAAACGTCTCGCCCCGGCTTCCTGCCACTTCCGGGCTATTGCAGCTGGGTTATCGCTGTAAATAGTTTCCTGTTCCCGCTCACCGCGGCGCAGGCGTACACATCTGCCACGGTGCAAATCAATGGCCGGTATAAGCAGCATTTTCAACCATCCTTCCAAAGTTTAAAAGCATCCGCAAACCTATTTCGCCACTTTTTTCCGGGTGAAATTGCACTCCGTAAGCATTACCCAGCTTAACAGCTGCGGCAAAATCCACACCATATTTGCAACTTGCCAGCAGGCATTCTTCTCTAACTGCAGGGGGGGCATAAAAAGAATGGGCGAAATAAAAATGGCTTCCCCGTGGTATCCCCTCAAAGAGAGGATCGTTTCCGGCATAGACACGGTTCCACCCCATATGGGGCACCTTCAAGCCGGGGGAAAAGCGCTTTAGCGTGTCCGAAAAATAAGTGAGACCGCGACTGTGGGGATCCTCCTCACTCCGGTCAAATAAAAGCTGCAACCCCAGGCAAATACCCAGGAGAAAACTATCCTTCTTCCGTCGTTGATTTAGGTAATCAAAGAGTCCCTTGTGCTGCAGCTCTTCCACCGCACTGCCAAAAGCGCCCACCCCAGGCAGTACCAGAGCGGGGCAGGAATCGAGCACATGAGGTTCATGGGTGAGTACCGTTTCAAAACCAAGGTAAGCAAAAGCATTGCTTACACTTGTAACATTTCCCATCCCATAATCTATGATGGCGATCAAGCAAAAAGCCCCCCTTCACTGTGGTGCCAAACGATGCCTACAGGGCACCGGGGTGGGGTGCCGGGAGCAGTTTAACTGCGCCTGTTTCTGCTAGTTATTGCACTCTTTCGTATTTTATCACGGTGCTGATTGACAGTCAAATGAAAGATGGGGAATGGGGTCAGGCTTGAATTATTTACTTATTATCAAGGAGAACAGACTCCTCTTAACTTAAGTTCTGAATAAGTAAATAATTCAAGCCTGACCCCATTATTCTATCAGTTTGCGGTACAGTTCTTCATATTGGGGAATAATAAGGGGGGTGGCGAACTGTTCCGCCCGGCGGCGTGCCGCTGCGGAAAACCGACTGTAAAGTTCGTGATCATCTAACAACTGCCGTATGGCGCTGGCAAGGGCTATATAGTCATGCACTGGAACGAGCAGTCCGGTCTCACCATCGCTCACAACTTCCGGCAGGCCACCCGTATTGGTGGCCACCACCGGCAAAGAGCAGGCCATGGCTTCCAGAGCAACCAGTCCGAAACTCTCCTTCTCCGAAGGGAGAGCTACCAAATCTGCTACACCAAGCAAGGGAACGGGGTCAACCTGTGTCCCTAAAAACTTAACCCGGGAAGAAAGATTCATTTCCTGTACCATCTTCTGTGCCAACTGCTTCTCCATCCCTTCCCCCACCAAAACAAGAACATAATCTCTTTTTTCCTTTACCAGGAGCGCAAAGGACTGTATCAGATCGGGCACCCTTTTTACAGGGCGAAAGTTGGAAATATGGAGAATAATTCTTTCCCCTTGTGGAGCCAGTTCACGCCGCAGCCCGGCTTCAGGGTTACGTTGGTATCGGTCCATATCGATGAAATTATAGATTACGGAGATCTGCTCCTCCGCCATGTTTAAGAGGATAGCCGCCTCCCGTCGCAGATTATATGATACAGCGGTAATCACATCACTATTTTCCAGACTATGGCGAATCATAGGCTGCATCAATTTATCCCGGCCCCAGGTGCTAATATCAGTGCCGTGTATGGTTGTCAACAGTTTGATCTGATCACGTCCGGAGATACTGCGGGCCAACAGGGCGGCAATGCTGTATGGGAGGGCATAATGGACGTGAATGAGCTGAGGCGAGCATTCCTGTAGTACTGCCACCAGTTTAGCTACCACCTCCATGGTAAAAAGAGGGTAAGGGAAAAGGGGGAATTCGCGCAACGGCACTTCGTGATAAAAAACCCCACCCCCCTTTTCGAGGCGGAAAGGCATGGCATGGGAAACAAGGTGAATCTCATGGCCGCGCTTAGCCAGTTCCTGAGCCAGTTCGACGGCCACAACCCCACTGCCGCCGGGAGTAGGGAAACAAAGCATGGCAATTCTCATACCAATCCGCTCCAGTCGATAATATCCTTAACCAGTGGCCTGTTGTTAAAAATTAGTCCTTCCCCATATTCTACCCCCGTCAGGGAACCGAAATAAGCATCACGGTTGCGGATATAACGGCGGTAACAGGAGTTGTTGATTAGCGTGGCCACCTGCTCGCTGCAGTCCTGGCCAAACTGTGTGCGGTGAGCGTCCAATGCCTGCTCCTTACGGTTGTACACGGCTGAAATATCGACAATTGCATCGGGCAAAATATCCACCGAAAGAAGATAAAAATAGAACTGCTTTGGACGAAACGGTTCACCTTCCACGGGCAGGCGCCTCAGTCCTGAGAGATAAACAGCACGGCGCAGCAGTTCGCCGGCAACGTTGTGATCAGGGTGACGATCCCCCTGATAATAAGGGGACAAAACAACTCGGGGGCGGAATTGCCGCAGGGCGGCGGCCACAAGGTAAACTGCCTCTTGATCCAGGGCCAGAGCGGCGTCAGGCAGATCCAGGCATTCCCGCACTACACATTCCAATACCCGTGCTGCTTCCCGGCCCTCTGCCCGGCGCTGGGAAACTGTCCCGTTACTAGCCATCTCCCCTGCTGTGAGATCGATAATGCCGCATGCATAGCCCTGCAGGGCGTGGGCGGCCAAAATCCCGCCGACCCCTATCTCCACGTCATCAGGGTGAGCCCCAAAAGCGAGCAGGTCAAGCATTGGTTTATGCACCCTCCTTCCAGGAATAAAGGTAATGGCCGGTAGACTCGGGAAACTCGCTGCAAAAATCATCCCAAAAAGAAAATCCGTAAGCAATTAAATAGGGCACAATGCTGAAAACACGCTCCTGTGGGCTTGAGCGGGGCCATAGATTATGGCACAGCATGCGCAGGTCCCGGGCTTTCTCCCCGGTATGGTTTTGGCAATCCTGTAGCAGGCCGGGCAACAGGGCATCCAGATTAAGATCATGCCGGGCAACTACTTTCTGCAGCGATGGTTCCAGCATAGTAACCCCAGGGCGGGGATATAACAGGGGCATCTCCATGTGAAACAAGGGATAGAGTGCCTTGCTTTGAGTAAAATAAGCCAACTCACCCGGACCGGCCACGTAAGCCAGTGTGGGGAAAAGAATATCCTGGAAAAGGGGCCGTAATAAGACACTGGGGCTGAAAATGGAGGGTTGCTCTACAATCAACGTAAGCAGTTCACTGCGGCTGAAGGAAAGCTCACCCCGCGGCGTGTAATAATGCTCTCCTTCCTGCAACAACGGGTAACGCCTGCCCTCCCAGGTGATCATAATGAAAGATTCCTGGCCACGCCTCTCAACCTGTACCAGAAACCCGTTAGCCTTCAGCTCTGTTTCCGCCATGGCGATACGATCGTGTGCATGGGGTGAACACTCCAGTGTTTGCAGTAACGGAGAAATATAGAGACCAAGGGCGGCAGCCTGTCGGGGATCAAACAAAATCAGTCCTGCAGCACTTAAAAGACGGGACATGATCTGCATAAACCAGCCGGCGAGGTTATTCTCCCCCTGCTGTGCCGTGTTCCATAACCATCCCAATACCTTATCCCTGCTCCTGCCGCTACTGCTCATCCGAAGCTGCTGCAAAATATCCACTACAGCCCCGTCATCCAGGGACACCATTCCCGCCGGGAGCCCATTGGGAGAAAGGGCAAGACGAATACGACCTATACCCTCACCATGCAACGGCACAAAGGAACGCAAAAGAGGATCCACATTATGATCCTCCGTAGCTACCCAGAACAGGGCCTGTACCGGTACCTGCAGGCTTTCTTCCAGGCGGCGCGCCAACTTTACAGCAGCAAGGGCCTTATAGAGCACGAGCAAGGGCCCGGCGAAAAGGCCGGGTTGCTGGCCTGTAATGACGAAAAGGGTGCGCTTGTCCCGCACCTTCCATTCCCAATTGCCGGGAGGCTGCACCGGTAGGCCACGATTAAATTCCACAAGCAACTGGCGCACTTCCTGTGGAAAAGAGCATCCCTGTAAATATAAAGCTCTCCTGGTGTAGCTTTTATCATCCCGGAAATTACTTTTAGAAAAAGTGATAACCCCGTTCTCCTGCTCCACATAACGTGAAAAAAGAGGGGGGTAAATGCCATCTGTCGCGGCTACCCGCTTAAACATAGCGATGTTCCATCCCTTTCCAAAGGGCACCTCAAGTAGCTAAAAGTGTTCGTAAAAACGCAAGAAGAGGGGAATGGGATCGTTGGTAATCAATGAAATCCAGTAAATATTGTTGTCCTTACGGTAATAGTAATAGTTTTCACTACAGCCCTGCAGGTGAAACACTTTCACATCCTGCAGGTAAAAGGAACCATGATTATTCGGATCATGGTTTGCCATGATGTAATTATTAATTTTTATAAGATGTTTTATTGCTGCATGGGTGGAGTGAATTTCAAAAATCCAGACCGTAGCCTGTTCATCCCGGCTGCTATAATAAGGGATAAAAACACTATCAAAAGGAGCATCATCCCCGTGTATACGCAGGGCATGCTCCAATGCCTCTGTTCCCGTAATCAGTTTATCCATATGGAGAGACCCAACGCGGGCCGGAAACAGTATATCTTCACCCGGTTCCTGTTTCCAGGGAGCATCCGGTAACATCCCGGCCGAAAAAGAAGGGGAACTGCCACCCGCTATTGCTAATGGGTAAGATGCTGCCCAGGACAGACGATCTTCCTGATGCGAAAGCCCGCCGTAGCCGGCATAATAATGCCCCAGCATAAAACCCATACCAATTAACAAAAAAGGAAGAACCCAGCTAAAATATAAACAGCGGCGCATCACACCACACCTCTTTGGCATAGAAAGATCGGATAGTATTATTTTATTCTGCATATGCTGATAAAATCCTCTTTAAATGTTAACAATATTTAATTATTTCAATTTTTAATGGCTGCCATTTAACTGGAAGCTGTCATGCAGGGTTTTTACCGCTTTAGGCAGATCCTGCTTGCCGATGAGCAAGGATATGGTAATATTAGAATCGCCCGTTTGCTTGATCTTGATCCCCTGAGCATGCAGCGACTCTACCACGCGGGCCATTACCCCGGGGATAGCATGCATTCCCACACCTACAATAGAAATCTTGGCACAGTCCGGATCGATGAGATATTGCGCATCCAGACCTTTCAGAATCTGCTCAACCTTTAAACTGTGCTCATCTTTTACCGTAAAGGCTTTTACCAAAGGGAAAACACTGATCAAATCAATATTGATTTCCGCCTCGGCAATACGTTGGAAAATCTCTAACTCCCCCATTGGATTCGGTTCCGTAAATTGAATGAAAAACTGAACCAGGTCCGTCGTATGGGCGATTCCGCTCACAGCGCGGCGGCCACGGGTGCTGAAACTGCCTTCTTGCATAAGGTGTTCGCCCGTAATAAGTGTACCCGGCCCTTCCTCTTCCAGATTCCTCACCACAACATTTACGTTATTGCGCATGGCCACTTCCACAGCACGGGGGTGTATCACCCTGGCACCCTCATAGGCAAGTTGACAGACCTCCCCATAGGTGATCTGCTCAATAACCCGTGCCTCCTTTAAAACACGCGGATCCGCTGTCATAATCCCGGGAACATCAGTATAAATCTCCACTTTTTCTGCATGCAGTGCTGCACCGAGAATTACTGCAGTGGTATCGCTGCCTCCTCTGCCCATCGTGTTCAGTTCTCCAACCGCATCAACTCCCTGGAATCCTGCCACTACGGGAACAATAGTTTGCTCCAGCATTTCCTTCAGTTTTTCGGGCCGGCAATCAACCACCTCCGCCCCACCATAACAACCATCCGTAACCAGGCCTGCCTGCGCACCACTTAAGGCACAGGCAGTGATTCCCTCTCTGCTCAGGGTCGCAGACATTACCACCGCGGAAATAATTTCTCCACAGGACATAATCAGATCCAGTTCCCGCCGGGCTACATCACTGTATTCCTGCAAAGCCAGTGACTTCAGTGTATCTGTGGCATAAGAGTCCCCATCACGCCCCATGGCAGAAACAACAACGACTACACGATAACCTTCCTGCAGAGCTGCACTTATACGCTGCACTACCAGAACCCGTTTATCTGCCGTGGAGACAGAGGTTCCACCATATTTCTGCACCATAATCTTCAACATTTACCCTCTCCATCTCCCTTAAATCAGCAGCTCAGCGATCTGGATTGAATTAGTCGCTGCGCCCTTACGGATATTGTCGGCTACCACCCACATATTAAGGCCGTAAGGGACGGAACGGTCATAGCGTATACGGCCCACGAAGACTTCGTCCTTCCCTTCCGTCAAAATCGGCATGGGATAAAGAAACGCTGCGGGATCGTCCATCACCACCACACCGGGAAAATCTTCAAGCACACGGCGGGCCTGCTGTGGCGTTAACTTATTATTCAGTTCCACATTTACCGCTTCACAATGGCCGTTAAATACGGGTACGCGTACCGTTGTAACTGTTATGGGCAATTGGGGAAGTCCCATAATTTTACGTGTCTCCCGGATCATCTTCATTTCTTCTTTGGTATAATCATCTTCCTCAAAGACATCAATGTGGGGCACCATGTTAAAAGCAATCTGATGATGACGGGATGCTCCCTTATATGGTATACGCTCCCTCAAAAATTCCCTGCCTGCTAAAATGGCCTCGCTCTGGGTCTTCACCTCATCCACCGCCTCTTTTCCCGCTCCGGAGACGGACTGGTAGGTGGACGCTACCACTCGCTTTAAGCCCGCTGCCTGGTGCAACGGCTCAAGAGCCATAACCATCTGGATAGTGGAACAGTTCGGATTGGCAATAAGACCCTGATGCCGGCGGGCTGCATCCGGGTTAACCTCAGGCACGACGAGGGGAACCTGGGGATCCATGCGAAAAGCGCTGCTGTTGTCTACAACAATCGCCCCCTGCTTCACGGCTTCGGGAGCCAATGCTTCGCTAATATCCCCCCCGGCACTGAAAAAGGCAAAATCCACTCCGGCAAAAGATGCAGGGCGGGCTTCTTCAATAGCATAGTGTCGCCTGCCAACCTCCACCTTTTTGTCTGCAGAGCGGGCGGAAGCAAGCATTTTCCATCCCTTTACCGGGAAGCCACGCTCCTGCAACACCTGGATAAATGTCTGCCCCACCATACCGGTAACACCGACAATGGCAACATTGTACCCGGACATAGGCTCAACTCCTTCTTCATAACAAGTTTTTAGAATTCTTAGGTAGTACTATCATTATACTATGATGGAAGCTGATATGTTCATTTACCAAACTTTACTGTATCTTTTATGCGTTGCATGGCCTCCTGCAGCCGCTGTTCACCCACGGTTAGGGCGATGCGGAAATACCCTTCACCGTACTTGCCGAATCCACGTCCCGGTGTGAGCACCACTCCTGTTTGCTCCAGGATCATGCTCACAAAATCCGTAGAGCTATAACCTTCAGGAACGGGAGCCCAGAGATAAAAAGTGCCCCGGGATGGCCGCAAATCCCATCCTGCCTCATTAAGGCCCTGCACGACAATATCGCGGCGCCGTTGATAAAGAGCGCGCAAACCGTCTATAAACGGCTCCATCTGAGGATTCGTGAGTGCTTCCACCCCGGCTTGCTGTACCGCTTTAAAAACACCCGAATCAACGTTTGTCTTGAAACGATAAAGGGCTTCCACCGCTGTTCTGTTACCAACGGCATAGCCGAGACGCCATCCCGTCATGTTAAATGTTTTGGAAAGGGAACCGAATTCTATGGCGACATCCTTACCACCCTCCACCTCCAGAAAACTGATGGGTCGGTAATCATCGAAAGCTATTTCACTGTATGCAGCGTCATGGCAAATGATAAGATTGTAATCCCGGGCATACTGTACCGCTTCGGAAAAAAATTCCCGTGATGCTACAGCACCCGTGGGGTTGTTGGGATAGTTAAGATAGAGGAGCTTGGCACGCCTGGCCGCCTCTACTGGAATATTGTCCAAATCAGGTATAAAGTTATTCTCCTGTAACAGGGGCATAAGCTGGGGCAACCCACCGGCAAAAAGAGTGCCAATACTGTAAACGGGATATCCAGGATCCGGCACCAGATTTACATCTCCCGGATCCGTAAAGCAAAAAGCAATATGGGCAATCCCTTCTTTAGAGCCGATGAGGGGCACGATTTCATGTTGAGGATCCAGTTCCACGCCATGCCGGCGCAGGTAGTATGCCGCCACCGCTTCACGAAACTCAGCCATGCCTTCGTCCGGTGGATAACTGTGATTTACAGGCTTGGCCACCTCTTCCTGTATGCGCTTTATTATATAGTCGGGTGTGGGCGAATCGGGATCCCCGATCCCCAGTGAGATCACATCCACTCCCTTATCCCGGGCTATTTTAACTTTCTTGTCAATCTCCGCAAAAAGATAACGGGGCAACTTCCGTATACGCTCTGCCAGGCGATCCATGGGGAGAAAACCTCCTTCATTAATTCAGACCAAAGTCA
>SKTJ01000049.1 GCA_007122565.1 Syntrophomonadaceae bacterium
TAAGTTCAATAGAACGCGAACGTCCAAGATGGTTTGACGAGGATTAGGCAGCTATACCTCTCGTAGCGGTGGCTTGTCTGGTCGCGCTAATCAAATAAATATACAAAAAAATCCTTTACTTTCTTCCAGAATTTTTTCAGGGCATATAATTCATTATTTCCTCCTCTTTTCTTGCCAATACGCTCGAAGATAAGTCCCGTTGCAAAGATTATTAAGAATAAAAAGCCCCAGATTGCCGCTCCAATAATGCTGCTCATATAAATACGCTTGTAACTGGAACAATACCGGAAATATTGTCCTTGTTCAGCTGCCTGACTGATTGCCAGATCATATGACCACCAATTTAAGAGCGACAGCAATATCAGGAATATTTGAAGGCCTACGCCAATACCCCCAAATGTCTTTAATACTTTCCCCAGTTTTTTCATGCTTACCACCTGTCCCGCAGGTGCGGGATGCTTATTGAGCTCTCTTGCTAAAATTATAGCATAATTTCTTATACCAAGCCTATATAATGGTAAAAAAATTGGAATTATCATGCAAAGCCTTGGCGCGGCAAGGCGCGCCGGAAATTAGAGGAGAATTAAGATGGTGTATGAAAAGAGAGAATCATTTTTCTATATTTTAGAAGGTATTACTATCCTTTTTGGGGTGGTTGCTTTTTTCTTAAATGGAGCAGGAATATTCTTAAAACTTATTAATGTACTTATTTACGGAGGCGCTATCGATTATTCCAGCTGGTTTATATTAAGAGCCGCAGAAAAATCATGGCCTGATCTTATATTTTCGTTCCTTGGTGCGATATTTATTTTGTCTATTTTCAGGAATGTTTTTCATATTGGGAGTAATCGGTTCTTTTAAACATGGCAAACACCAAAGCAATCCTTATATATTTTGCACTAATCCTGACAACTAATCATTAAAATATCAATGTTTAAGCACGCCACAAAATAATCTCAGTGATCTTATCCGGGCCACTGAAACGGGTTGTTGCTTACGCCATAGTATCCCCCTCCTGCACGGCAGCACGTTGGTAATCAGCAAAGAAACCCCCTTTTAGTTGGACAAGCCAGATTCATTTCCAAATATTCTTTTCCTATTTTGCAGGAGATATATACCCAAAACAGAATTTAAATAAATAAAATATTCACAATTAAAAGGTCAATTTTTTTAGGCATACTATGTGTTTATTTCTCCCTGGCTACGATTTCTTTATACCGTACTTTACGGATTTTACATTCAAGACGGGCATACCCGAAATTCCCTTGGATACTATTCTGAAAGGAAATAGAAAGTTCTATGGATCTGGTGCAGCGCATTCAAGAACTGCTTGATGGGATTTAAAATAGGCATCTGCATCTTTGCAAAGAAACCTGCCAGTCGGGGCGGTGGAGAGAATTGGCCTGGAACTGTTAAACGAGCTTGTTGCAGCCCGATTGTCCGAACTAAATAACAGTAATAGCGCTCGTGAATTTGCCCATGATTTAAAGGCCATAGAGAGCAACCCGAAGGATCGGCGCGGTATGTTTATAGCGTCATGGGAAGATGACCTCGACAGTGCCCTGGAGGAGTTGCCATAATGGCCAGATACTTACCGAAGACCAGCAGATCATCGATCGGGGTTGGGCGGTATGGGAAGAAGCAGCGCAGACCTGATTTAAAGTATAGCGAAGCAGGTAGAACATCCACAAAGAAGGCGGCTCATGGAAAAAAGAAAGACGGTGCCCATTATTACCTTAACTGATCAGGCACGAGTGAAACAGAGGTGACGTATGTCCGAAAAGAGGACGATAGTGCTGGTTCATGCAAGTGAGGATCAAAACATGGCAAGCAACCTTTCCCGGCTGGTGAATAACCTTGGCTTCGCACCAGTGATGGCTTCAGAAACTAAAGAGCCCAGCTTCGTTATACTATGCCTGTCTTCCCATGCAGTTGGTAAAGGTGGCCTCGTGCAAAGGGATTTTCGTCTTATGCTTGAACATTGCGCAGGGATGCTTGGAGATGATACCATCCTCATACCCCTGCGCCTGTATCCTTACCAGATACCTGATGTACGGGTTGGCAGGATTAATCTTCGCAACCTACAATGGATAGATGCTTTTAAGGGGGATTCACTGCGTTCATTGCTCAGTCTCTTGGGGATAAATAACGTATATAACACCATCCCTACTAATGATATTTTTATGGACAACGAGCTTGCTGACAGTCTGCTGCTTGTCTACGGCAGAACTTGCAGTATTCTGACTGCGTTAAGCGGAGAGACGCGTGGTATTATTTTATACTCTGCAGGTAATATCCCAATGCCTGGACCAGGAGATAAGACTCCTTGTTTTGTCAAGAAGCTGGAGGCAGCTCACTCTTACATGGAGAACCGTGTTGACGGCAGTAAGCTGGTCATTATCCCTGGGGGAGAGTTTTTGATGGGAGACCCGGATATGCCCGTTAACTTTAACGACCAGCTCCCCTCCCTGCCGCATCGTGTTGCCTTTACCGACTCATACATGATCTCACAGCACCTGATCACCAATGAACAGTTTGCCATATTCCTTTCCGAACAAAACCCCGGCAGTTTGCAGAACTCTTTGCCGCTCTATCCGGCAGGACTGGACAAACATCCCGTAACAAATGTTACCTGGGATGAAGCGGCAGCGTATTGCAAATGGGCTGGAGGCCGTCTGCCTGCTGAAGATGAGTGGGAAAAAGCTGCACGTGGCCTGGATGGCAGGCCGTTTCCCTGGGGATGGGAAGAACCTGATAACCATAACTGTAACTTTGGCAATCTCAACGGACAAACAACGGAGATAGGCCAGTTGCCCCTGGGCATTTCACCTTTCGCATGCTATGACTGCGCCGGGAACGTTTGGGAATGGACGTCATCCACCGCCAGCCAGCAGGCTGCCCCGGGTGACCTCAAACACTATATTGTTAAAGGCGGTTCCTTTGCTGATCCCGCCCCATGCTGTCGTGTAGGAGGACGATACTATGACGTCAGCAACAACCGAACGCCAATGCGGGGTTTCCGCCTCGTGGTGGATGGGTCCAGATAAAGCTCCGTTGCAAAGTTTATTTAAATAAAAAGCACCGAATTCTCCGCATGGGCGGAATGATATTTAGCTCCCTTTCTTAAAATTATGCATAATTTTCATATACCAGGTACTGCATTGGAATTATCATGCAAGTTAGAAAATATGCTTATTGAATGGGAGGGTTTACAGTAGACTTGTAGAATTGTAAAACTCATCCGGAGAAGTGGCGCCCGGGCAGGGGGATCCGCGTCCAGGAAAATATCCCCGGGGTGCCTATGGAAATTACTCCAGACGGAAAAGATTATTGGTGACAGAACATGGACAGAGCAGGAAGCAGCACTAAAAAAAGCTGGCGCAATCGTTTTCGCGTATATAAGATCAGGCGGCTTGATCCGTTCTGGCAGGCTGTCAAATGGACCCTGATCGGGGGCGTCTGGGTCCTCGCCATTGCCCTGGGCTATCTGGGCTTTTTCAGGCATTCTCTTGCTGTCGGTGAAGAGCTAACCGGTATGGATCATTTGTACCGTGCCATTCAGCTTACAGTATTGGAATCGGGAAATGTTAAAGGCCCTGTCCCCTGGGAGCTTCAGGTGGCCCGGTTTCTCATGCCCGCGCTGGCAGGCTATACGGCTATTCAGGCCCTCCTGGCGGTTTTTCGGGACCAGTGGCAGCTGTTAAGGGCTCGTTTCCTGAAAAACCACGTAGTATTATGCGGCCTGGATGAAAGGGGCTTGCGCTTTGCGCAGGAATTTCTGGACCACGGCTATCAGGTAGTGGTTTTGGAAGGGGACAGGGAAAACCCCCTGCTCGATCAGATCCGCAAACAGGGAGCCGTTGTCATCACCGGTGATGCTGCCGACAGGAACCTGCTGCGCAGGGCGGGGGTTCCCAGGGCCGGGTACCTGATCGCTGCCTGCCCAGATGACGGCACCAACGGGGAGATAACCCTTAATGCCCGCAACCTGGCCCGGTTGCGTAAAGGCCGGGCCCTGACAGCATTTGTGCATATTGTGGACCCGGATCTGTGCAACCTGCTCAGCGCTTGGAGCTTGGCAGCAACTGAGACTGATTCATTCAGACTGGAGTTCTTTAACGTGTTTGAAAGGGCGGCTCAGCTCATGCTCAAAGAGTACCCGCCGTTTAAAAAGGAGCTTGAAACAGCTGCAGAGCTGCCTCGCATCCTCATCGTCGGACTAGGCAAAGTGAGCAAACGCCTGCTTGTACAGGCAGCCAGGAACTGGTGGATGAAGCACGCCGGCAACGCTAAACGCTTGCGTATTACAGTGATCGATAAGCAGGCTGAAAAGAAAATCGGGCTTTTGCGCTTGCAATATCCGCAGCTTGACAGGGCCTGTGAAATTGAACTCTGGCCCTTCGAGAAAGGTGAGCCTGAATTTGAGAAAGGAGATTTTCTTTTCAATTCTGATGGCCGTTGTGATCTTGGGGTTATCTATGTCTCTTTTGATAATGATGTAGATGTGGTGGTCAATGCCCTGACGCTGCACCGCAAAACGAGGCAATACAGGATCCCCATCGTGATGCGCATGAGCGGGGATGCGGGGCTGGCCACCTTAATGAAAGATGACTGCAACGCTATAGATTTTGAACAGATTCACGTCTTCAGTTTTCTTGATCAAACCTGCTGCCTGGAGGCTTTGCTCGGAGGAGCCCAAGGATGTCTGGCCCGGGCCATACATGAGAGCTATGTCCAGCACCAGCAGGAAAATGGCGCAACTGTCGAGACGAACCCTGCCATGACTGATTGGGAAGACTTGCCCGAAGATTTGAAGGAATCCAACCGCCACCAGGCTGCTCACGTGGAGGATAAGCTGAAGGCCGTTGATTGCGGCATCCAGCCCCTAAACGATTGGGAAGCGGCCTCTTTTGCATTCTCGCCTGCAGAGGTCGAGTTGCTGGCGGAGATGGAGCACGAGCGCTGGTGCGAAGAGAGAAGACACCAGGGCTGGGCATACAACAGCGGCCCCAAGAACATTAAAAAGAAGACCAGCCCCCACCTGGTACCCTGGGAGCAGCTTTCTGATGATATTAAAGAATATGATCGTAATACGGTGCGGGAACTGCCCGCATTCCTGGCCCGGGCGGGCTTTCAGATCTGCCGCAGGGCTTAAGTGACATGCAAAATGAAGATGCATGTGACAGGTGCCCCGGCAGACTGAAGCTTATTTGGAGAGCTCGTTAAAAAAAATCATTGCCGGTCTCCCGGCGGGGTTTCCGTCTTGTGGTGAATATGCTTGGATAAGCACACGGTCATCAAGTAACCGGGAAGTTGCCGGCAGTGCTGTTTGGATTAAATGAAGAGAGGATGGGAAAAAGTGAAAAAAAAATGGTGGTTTCTCTTTGGAACAGCGGTAATAATCCTGGTTTTTAGTATGGGAACTGTTTTTGGTTCAACATTTGGTTTCTTTGAAGGATATCCCATTGTAAAAATATTTGTGGACGGCAAAGAGGTGGTTGGCGATGTGCCTGCGGTTATTTTAGAAGGCAGGACAATGGTGCCGGTTAGATTTGTTTCTGAAGAGTTAGGTGCAAAGGTGGAATGGGACGGGGATGCTTATGCAGTTTATATTTATTCAGAAGAATCGGCTGGAAAACCGGATAAAACCTGGAGCGTTACTCAAAAAGGTAATGATGTTCAAATAGCTTACGGTCAGGGAGAACATTTTTCCCAATATGCATCATTGGACCTTAATAGCAGTTTTTTCAGGATAATTCCTCCAAATCATACCTGGGGAACTTCAATTGTCCTTTTACCATCCTTTTGGGAATGGGGATACAAACACCAGGGAGCCCCTGTTACATATGAGTACAGACTGGATAAGAACGATTTGATACTGTCAATTGAGGGACAAATTTCCAACCTGACAGCGGAGGTAGAACTGCGGATCAGTCCTCCCGTAGATGATTCAATTTCGGCCGTAGCCAGCGTCAACGTTTCAGGAGATGTTAAATTGGATGAACGCCCGGTACAAAGTGAAGTATTTCAACTGCTTATGCTCTCTTCCATGCGTATTTCAGATAAACAGTGGGATGCAGAGACAGCCGTCATCGGCTCCCAAAAAGTGCCTATCCCTGACAGTGAATGGATAGTCAAACCATCAGAGCTAAGAAAAGATAGCAAATTTGGCTTAATTGGCGGAAAATCAAGCTGGCAGGCAGAACATGCAAATTTACCCGCTCCCAGTATTGAAATACATTTAGAAGAACCTTTTAAAATAACAGGCTGGGTGACAAAAAGTGAAGATCCAAACGATGACAACATAGGCTTCTGGGCAGGAAGCGGTGAGTTTATTAATGATTGGAGCTATACCATTGTTGCAAGGTAAAAATAAAGAGAACATTTTTCTATATTTTAAAAAGGAATTGCTCGAGACATTATGATGAAATATCCCTGGCTTGTCTAAATAGTGAAAAAGAGGTGGCAATAATGGGGAGGTGCGGAGACGGCATGAGAGCAACTTTAAACCTCAAATGGCATATTCCCGGCTTGCTTGCTACTGGCGGCAAAACTGACACCCATGAGAAACTGGATTGGGTCATCTCAGAAGGTTTCTCCCGTATTGTTGTTCTTGAACCAATCCCGACTGAAATCTGGGAGCGATTTGTGATAGAAGGAAACAGTTTAAGTTTAAACATAGTTAAGGAAGAAGGCGACCCGCCGATCAAAGATGAGGCCGAGTTTATTGCTACCGGCATATTGCACAAGGAGAAGGTTTACATACAGTGCAGCACCGGTGCTGCCCGCTCACAGGGGTTGGCCAGAGCGTTTATGGAGAAGTGTGATTTATATATCATCAAATATCTGGCAGATCGGGTGGATGATCTCAAACGCGGCGACTTGTGGGATCATATACGCGGAAATTGGGCTTTTGATGGCGATAGAATGAGTAGAGCTATCTCTTTTTTGGGATCTA
>SKTJ01000150.1 GCA_007122565.1 Syntrophomonadaceae bacterium
AAATCTCCATAAACTCTTCATAGGAAACCTTTTTCCCGCCGTACTGATAATCCAGCGCTTTTTCTCTTATGATAAAGTACTGTTCAATATCTGTTACATATGGCGTCAAGCGGGCAATCTTGCTGCCGTTTTTGGTGATTACCACATCGTTGTGCTGTTCAACAAAATCCAGGTATTTCCCTAAATTTTGCTTAAGCTCAGTTGCTGTTACGACAACGCCCTCCTTGTAATTGATTGGTTTCACAACAAACACCTCCGGTAATAGTTTACCAGGTAGGGCCTTTTATGGCAAGAAAATCACACGAAATATTAAATAATATGGAACAATATTATTCATTTAATCGTACGCAGGGCAATTAAGATGACGGCCCCTTTGACTGTCCTGCGGAACTCATGGATGGGCGCACTTTTGTCCCCTTACGTTTCATCAGTGAGATGCTCGGTGCAGGAGTGCACTGGGATGGAGAGACGCGGACCATTACAATTACATTGAGGTAACAAGCAAAGTGTGTTGTGAAAAGGATAAAAATGCAATTAAGGATAGCCCCCTGGAAAATTCCAGGGGGCTATCCTTATCAACATCACAAAATAAACCTGTCCAGCAAGATATCCTCAACATTTCTCCGGCTATCGATGACTGCAAGCACCCATACCGTACCCTTTTCAATTTTATAAATAATTCGCCAGGGCTGGCTGTTTAATTCCCTGTAAGTTAAAATGCTGTAATGTCTTAACTCCGGGACAATTCTTCCCCGTAAGGGCATCTTTTGTAAATTAGCAGCTTTTTGCTTAATATTAAGATAAACTTTTCTTGCATGTATTTTACTGTCAGCGCCAATATATTCAATTATTTTTTGTAGATCCTGCCGGGCGGTTTGTGTCCAGAAAACTTGATAGGTTCCTTTAGTCATTGTCTGTAATTGCCAGATCACGATCTAATTCTGAAAAAAATTCATCCTGCGATATAACTTTTTCATCGGCTATATCCCGTTCCCCCTGGGCCATTAGCTTTAACAGGCCAAGAGCCTTTTTCATTTTTTCATAAGATTCAGTATCCAGTAAAACCGCCTTTGCTACTCCGTTTTGAGTAACATATACAGGTCTGTGGGTCTCGTTAACTTGCGCCAGAATCTCAGCTGCATTAGCTTTAATATAGGAGATAGGCTTGATGTCGTTATTAATATTCATTGTGTTTTCACCTCTGTACAAATATGATACCGAATTCGGTCCGACTTGTCAAGATATACAGCTTTGCCCCGACTATATCAGCGATGGTACTACTACTTTTTTACTAAAATGGGACAAGGGGACAGGTCCCTTGTCCCATTTCGGGCTGAGGCCATCTCTTAAGCTACTCCAGGGATGGCCTTTCTAATATAATCGTACCGGGGGGGGTTGCTTTTAAAGGCACAAATGCGTCGGAAACCCCGTCCCCATGACACTCCCATGGCTGGCCGTTATGTGGTGGAAGTCTCAGGCCTCATAATTTCAACAGACCCAATGTATATGTCAACAACCTCTTCCAAAATATCAACCGGAATTTTTTCTAGAAATACAGCATTCCTCGCTGAAAGGTCCAAAGATTTCCCCTGTTCACACATAATCACTCCTCTGGTCCTCGTATTATCATCTAAGGACACGTGCAATGGAAAACCTTTAGTAGTATTCGTAATCGGGCAAAATAATGTCACCCTGTTCCGCTGCATACTCCATTAGAGCACCTCTTTACCGGTTGGTTTACCGGGATAAGCAACAGGTTGCCATCTTGCAACTTTATCTCGACTTCGTCGTTCTCACGTATTTCTGTCTTTTCAAGAATCGCTTTAGGCAGTCTGACTGCATGACTGTTCCCCCACTTTTGTATTTTAGTATACATATCAATTAATCACCTCTTGGTAAAAGTTTATACAATGTTTCTACATCTGTTAAGCATGAAATGGGACAAGGGACCTGTCCCCCTTTCCCATTTTTAGGTAGATATGATACCAGAGTAGTAGATGAAACAACACTAGAGCAGCAGATGAAACAGCACACCAGTAGCAGATAAAAAATCCAAAAGTAGCATTGAAAATACATCTATGTGGTGTTTTTCAAACGCAGGGGTTCAGTTAATATGTATGTAGAGTGTATGCCATATAAAAATATGATTGATGTGGAAGGCAATGATTCCTGGCTATAAATGGACGCTTAAAGCCAGGCAGGAGCCAGTAGCGTAACCGGCCACCATGTGCCGGTTATTTTATTTTCACTAAAATTTAAGAACGAAAGGAAGGAAGAAAAAAATGCGTAAAATTATTTCTATCTTAACGGTTTCATTGCTTTTATTATCCTTTGCCGCGGTCACCGCTTCATCAGCCCCGCCTGAACATGCAGGAGAGCAAGGTGTACCCGGATTTGTTGGTACTGAAGTACCTGTTGGCCCACCTTCGCATGCTAATAATGGTGGCAACAACGGAGGCAATCCCGGTAATAGCGGCAATACCTCCAGTAACAGCGGGGACAACCCAGGTAACAGTGGCAATGCCCCCGGTAATAGCGGAGACAATCCGGGTAACAGTGGAGGCAACTTAGGTAACAACGGGGACAACCCAGGTAACAGTGGTAACAACCCCGGTAGCAGTGTCGATAATGCAGGCAACAGCGGGAGCACCCCCGGCAACAGCGGGGATAATCCAGGTAACAGTGGGAGCACCCCAGGTAACAGCGGCAATGCCTCCGGTAATAGCGGAGACAATCCGGGTAACAGTGGGGATAATATAGGTACAGGTTCAGATGGAACAGGCTCAGATGGCACGAGTTCAGAAGATACAAGTGGAGAAGAAACCAGTGGGGAAGATACAGGCACAGGCACAGATGATACAGGTTCAGATGATACAGGTTCAGAAGGTAAAGGCTCAGAAGGCACGGATTCAAGTGGCACAGGTTCAGAAGGTACAGGCTCAGACACAGGTGGAGAAGATACAGGCACAGGCACAGATGGTACGGGTTCAGATGATACAAGCTCAGATGGTACGGGCACAGATGATACGGGTGGAGAAGGAACAGATACAGGTTCAGAAGGCACGGGCACAGACGGCACGGATGCTGCTTCTGCAGCGCCTGAACAAGAATTAACCTTAAATCCCGTAATGCCAAGTTTGTCTCCAGAGCCAGATGAAGATCAAGAAGACGAGGCCGGGGCAAACGCGCTTGAAGAAGTTGAAGTCACTGAAGTGGAAACAGTCCCTGAACTTCCCCGGACCGGTGCAAATTCAATAATAATGCTTCTTGCAGGGATCTCCATGGCCGGTGTAGGCTTGCGAATCCTCAAGCACCGCTAAAGACTTGGTACCCGAAAAACATTGACACGATTAAGCCGCTGTCTGGCAACCTGGACAGCGACTTTTTTTATTTCACAAAGGTTAGTAATGCAGGAAAAATATTCCGAGACGTCGAATATAATATATTTACATGAAAGGCGAAATATATCCAATCAATTTAATAGCATTTGAGATGGAGGCAAAGAATGTCGGGCCATATATGGACGCTTTAACCCGACAGGAGCCAGTAGCGTAACCGGCCAGAAAAATGTGGTCGGTTTTTTTATCGGTTTTTGTTTTTAAGGGTGAAAAAGCTTTGGCCGAACTTTGATTATGTTTGGGAGATGATAGTGAACCTGTTTGTAAAGATACATATCAAGTCTTGGGTTGACCATCAAAAAACATTTTTAGGAGGATGATGATGCGGAAAACACTGGTATGTTTGTTAGTTCTGATGATGATTATTGGTGTGACATCAACAGCCTTTGCTGCAATTTCGAGCGTAAATGTAGACCAAATAAGCAAGACGGTAACACAAGGAGATCCAGCAATCTTTATCGTATCAGTTTCAAATGATAATACCGGCAATGCCCGCGAAACCACTTTTAGCATTATTGAGGACAATGACGCAATATCGCATTTCAGCTTCAATCCAGCAAAACTAGACTTGAGTAGAAATGATACGGCACAAACAAATCTAACTATTGAGACCAACTCACTGCTACCTGGCACTTATCATTTTAAAGTCAAAGCCGAGGCACCAGATATCTCCGGACGTAGAAATGCAGGCCAAAGCGCAAGCTCCGCAACAAGTGCTGAAATCACTCTTACAGTAGACGGTGCATCAGCAGAACCGGACATTGTATACGAATCAACCGCAGATGAAAACTTTGATATAACTATAATTTATGGCACTACCGAAGAAGATGCCATTAATGAACTGTCTGGATCAGTAGAAATCACAGGAACTGATGGAGAAGAAGGCACCGCAACGATTGAGTGGACCTTTGATCACTACAACGCAACCTCAGCGGGCGATTACGAAGCGACTGGAGTATTAACACTTCCAGATGGCTGGAGCGGGGATCCTGGGCCAGTAACCGCAATCGTGACAGTGGTTTATATTGAATACATATCAACCGTAGGTGAGAATTTTAATATTACCGTAGACTATGGCACATCCGAAGACGTTGCCATTGATAAACTCAAGAAAACAGTTGGCATCACAGGATCTAACGATCAAATTGGCACCGCAACGATTGCTTGGACTATTGCAGACTATGATGCAAACACAGAGGGTGATTACACGGCCACGGGGATACTGACATTGCCCGATGGCTGGATAGGAAATCCTGACCCTGTAACAGCAACCGTGACAGTCAAAGAAGCACCGGTCGTTCCTGACACTATTCACTATGTCGCATTGGGAGACTCCCTGGCAACAGGCAGTACCTCCAGGGGAACGACAACCAGCTATGTTCACGGCTTCCGCAGCTTCCTGGAAGCGGAATATGGAGTGGAAGTAACCTTGGAGAACCTGGCCGCAGATGGCGATGACTCCACCGACCTGCTGGCCTGGTTGGATGATGAAACATTTGCATATAAAGTAAGCCAAGCCCATATCATCACCTTAAGCATCGGCGGCAACAATATCATGCATGCTGGACGTAACAGTTTCTCAGATATTGACGAAGATGCGGCAGAAGAGGGCACAGGCAGATTTGAGGAAGAATATGCGCTGATCATAGCCAGAATACGTGATCTAAATCCCGATGCCCAGATCATCTCTATGACCTTGTATAACCCGTACAACACAAAACCCATAACTGGTTATGAAGATGATCCGCGCCTGCATAATATTACTAAAGAATATGTTGATAGAATCAACGATCAAATATGGGATATCGCAGATTCTGACGATGTTAACTATTTTGTTGCAGATGTTTATAGCAGTTTCCTGCAGTATGCTAATGATGGAAAGATGGGAGAAATAACCTATTTTTATCCTCACCGTTGGGTTAAGTTTACCAGGGACCCCCATCCCAACCAGACAGGGCAAAACTTGATGAGGGCGATCCATGAAGAAACATTTAGGGCGTTAATCAGTTCAAGCCAGAGCTCCATTCTCATGGCAGCATGAATTGTTCAAGCTTATGTAATACTGTAAAACTGTCAAAAAAGTGATGCGCAAAGGTTTATAGTAATGCTGTAAGTATATTATAAAGATTCGGCAGGTGAAGCTATGGAACAGAAAATTATGAGGGTTTCCTGAATATCTCAACGGATAAAAAACTCTGGTTTTTAAATTGTAGACATAAAGGTAAGTTAATTCAGATACTATCCAAGGTACCAAAATCTTTAAGGTATGAGGTGAAAAGAGATGAAAGGATTAAAGAAAAGATGTTTTGGAAAGGCCGCGGCCATATTAATCGTGCTGGCGATGCTGTTTACCATCTTACCAGTCGCCTACGGGGCACCTGGAGGCCAGCCAAAAGCTGCTCCTGCAATAGCAAACGAGTTATTAAAAGACGTTACGGGTTTAGAGAATCCCAGGGGTTGGTATATTTCTCAAGTAGCACGAGAGTTGCCTAAAGATGCAAGCGAGGCAGACATAATTGAGTTTCTTGAAGACTTAGATGTGGAGTTTCCTTGGACTACTTCATCTATGTCTGTCACTGCGTCATTATTGTCTTCTGGTGAGAGGGTAAACGTACTGATAGGGTTTGACGGAAAAGCAAACATTCCAGAGCAGCGTGCAAATAACAAGAAGACTGTTGAAGATTTAGGCGGAGAAATATACGCTGAGTTTACGATAGTCAACGCTGTCGCCGCCAGCATACCAGTGCAGGCAATAAAAGGGCTTGAAAAACGCCCGGGCGTAAGCTATGTCGAGCTCGATGCAGAAGCTTATGCATTAGGCCAGGCTGTTCCCTGGGGGATTGACAGGGTTTTTGGTGAGGAGAATCATTCTTTCCCTACGTGGACTGCATCCTTTAAAGGTGAAGGTATAGGGGTAGCTGTTCTTGATACCGGCATAGCGATACACGAAGATTTGAGAATAGCTGGCGGCACCAATACCATCAGCGATACTGACAATTATCATGATGGTCATGGACACGGCACCCACGTTGCTGGCACTGTTGCAGCCCTTGACAATGGAATTGGAGTGGTGGGGGTTGCTCCTAAAGTAGACCTTTATGCTGTTAAAGTGCTCAGTGACACAGGCAGTGGTTCATACTCTTCAATAATATCAGGAATCGAGTGGGCAGTCGGCAAGAAAATACCTATAATCAACATGAGCCTGGGCGGCAGTAGCGACTCGCTAGCACTAGAAGCTGCTTGTGACGCAGCTTATGCGGCTGGTGTTCTGTTGGTGTCTTCAGCCGGCAACAGCGGCAATCCAGCAGGCAGGGGTGATAATGTAGGCTATCCCGCAGCCTACCAATCTGTTATAGCGGTAGCAGCATCCAACAGCAGTGACAAGAGGGCCAGCTTTTCCAGCACAGGGTCTACTGTTGAACTCATTGCACCGGGTGTAAACATCCTTAGCACTATACCAAACGATGGGTATCAGGATGGATGGAACGGCACATCCATGGCTTCTCCGCACGTAGCCGGGGCGGCAGCCCTG
>SKTJ01000134.1 GCA_007122565.1 Syntrophomonadaceae bacterium
CTCCGGGTGCGGTCGGGGACCACAGGGGACATATTCGGTGAACAAGCCTATGGAGCATCCTAATGCAGACATCTCGTCCAGAAATCGCTCTGAACTGAGCTGCTCCGTATTAACCGTAGCGTTCATTGCGGCAAAACCAAAAAAAGCTCCCGCATCACGCAGATTCTGCAAAGCCTTTACAGCATCGGCATGCGCCCCGGTCTGGCGTCGATCATCAGTGTCATTGGAAAAACCCTCCACGCTGATCAATTGAACAATGTTACCGCTGCGGGCAATACGGCGCGCCGTCTCCGGTGTAATATGGGTGCCGTTGGAGATGATGATATAGAGCAGACGATGATGATGGGCAATTAAATCGAGCAGGTCGCTGCGTAACAGCGGTTCGCCTCCAGTAACTACAAAAACGCTAACTCCCAGTTCTGCTGCTTCGCCAAAGAGAGCATTTAGCTCAGCCGTGGAAAGCTCATTTTCCAGGGAGCGGTTTCGTGAATAGCAACCCTGGCAGTTATAATTGCAGCACATCGTCGGACTTATGGCCACCACAACCGGAATAGAACCGTTTATCTGCCCCATTTTGCGAAGCCTATTACGGCGGGATTTTTTAATATTTGCCGTGATGCGCAAAAGCTGGTAGAGGCGGCGGGGGTTGAAGCGGCTCCAGCGCCGAAGGGCAGCTATTAATTGAGGACCGATCCCCATATCTTTCAATTCGTCTGTCATATTAACTTTTTTGTTAAGATGCAGTTGTGTCACAAAGGGCCTCCCCGGGGGTTTAATTGGCATTATTATAGCATATATGGATTTCAAAACGTTACTAAAAAACTTTTCTTTTCATCATGTTCCCCTATTGTTATAATATTAGTAAATACTCAGGTAATCAGAAGCCAGAATTCAGAAGTTCTGACTCTTGTATTCTGAATACTGACTTCTAAGCAAGGGAGGGGAAGTAAATGACTGGCCTGGATCCGCTGGATAAGATTATGGATGTGCTGCCTGAAGATTTAAAATGTTTGGTCATGAAGGAAGTGCATGACCAGGAGAATTACCTGGCAGTTGTGCAGGGAATTAAAGGAGAGGCCGTTGCCGTCACGGACGAAGGGGTACATATCGTCAAAGAAGATGATCGGTGCAGTTTCTTCCCCTTCAGTGCCATTGCTTTTGTAAAAATCTACCGTGAACTGCGCCGCGGCAAGTTTGAATTAATCATGCGGGGCGAAAAAAGTCCGGAAGAGGGACTGATGATGGGGTATGAGGCCGACCCTGCAGAGCACGTGATCAACTTCCCTTTTGCCAAGATGGTCGTGTTCAAAAAAGTGAAAGAGATAATCGGGAAGATGATGGCGGATCAGGGATTAGTATAAGTAATTATTATTTATAATGTTTATCATAGTCTTAACAGCAGTGAAAGGAGTTAAAGATGATGTATATCAGTACGCGGGGGAACCACGAACCTGTTACTGCTTCCATGGCAATTCGCCTTGGCATGGTACCGCGGGGCGGCCTTTTTGTGCCTGAGCGTATCCCCGTGTTCACGCCGGAGCAGCTTGAAGCCCTGCGGGGGAAAAGTTATCCGGCAGTAGCACAGCAGCTTATCTCCCCCTATCTGGATGATTACAGTGACAACGAGATAACCGCCTGCCTGAATTGGGCTTATAATGAACATAATTTTAGCCATCCCCGCATCGCTCCCCTATACCATCTCCACGATAAAATACATTTATTGGAATTGTGGCATGGTCCTACGGCTGCCTTCAAGGATATGGCTTTGCAACTTATGCCCCATCTGCTCTCCCAGGCGCTGGAGAAAGGGGAAGGGCGGGATGAACTGGTCATTTTGGTAGCTACCTCCGGTGATACGGGAAAGGCCGCCCTGGAGGGGTTCAGTGATGTCCCCGGAATCCGTATCATTGTTTTTTACCCCAGCGGAGGGGTGAGCCGGGTACAAGAGCTGCAGATGACCACTACCATGGGAGCCAATACCTACGTGGTTGCAGTCCGCGGGAACTTCGACGACTGCCAGGCTGCGGTAAAGGATATTTTTGCGGACCGGCAAATGGAGAACCGCCTTGGGGAAAATGGGTTTGCCCTCTCCTCGGCCAACTCCATCAACTGGGGGAGACTGCTGCCACAAATTGTTTACTATTTCTGGGCCTGGCTACAGCTGACGGAACAGGAAGGGGATGGGGATGCACCCCCTGAGCCGATAAACATTGTCGTTCCCACCGGCAACTTCGGCAATATCCTCGCTGCCTGGTATGCCTGGAAGATGGGGCTTCCTGTGAAAAAGCTAATCTGCGCCTCCAACGAAAACAGGGTTCTTACTGATTTTTTCCAATCGGGCATTTATGACAGTAACCGGGAATTTCACCGTACCAGCAGCCCCTCCATGGACATTCTTGTCTCCGGTAATCTGGAGCGGCTCCTCTTTGCAATAAGTGGCAATGATGCTAACCGTACTCAACACTGGATGGATGAATTGAAAAAAAACGGTGTTTTCCAGGTTGATGCAGCCACGCGCCAATCCCTGGACCGGATCATCCATGCCGGTTGTGCCGGTGAATTGGAGACTAGGGGCACTATTTGTGAGACGTATGCAAAGTATGGCTACCTATTAGATACTCATACGGCTGTGGGCTTGAGCGTATATAATAAATACAGGGCTGAAACGGCAGACACTGTCCCGGCAATCATTGCAGCTACAGCCAGTCCCTTTAAGTTCAGCAGCAGTGTCCTTGGGGCACTAAGGGGGGAAGAAAAGCCGGGAGGCATGGATGAATTTGCCACCCTGAAAGAGTTAAGCCGGCTCAGTGGGGCCCCCGTTCATCCCGCGCTGCAGGATCTGCAGCGGAAAACGGTGCGGCACAACCTAACATGCGGCAAGGATGAGATCGGCCGTACCATTTTGGAGATATTGTCCGGGCGTTGAAATCCACAGTTGACAGGGATAAGACCATGTAGCATGAGTCAGGGAGCCTTTTTAGGGGATAAAGTGGTAATTTTTGGTGTTGTCAAAAGTGTGGAAGTTTATTATAATCAATATTGAAAGAGGAGACTAAATGCGGGGAAGAATGATTATGAACATTGCCCGGTACCTGACAGAAAAAATCGACGGGGGAACCGTCCATATTACCCTTATTGACCCAATGAAACAATCACCGGAGGTTGCCGGCCGCCTGGCCCTTACGGCCCAGGAAGTGGGAAGCGATCTCATCCTGGTGGTGGGTTTAAGCGGTTTAGCCCAGCGAAACCTCCTGGATACTGCTATCTCCATTCGGGAAAAAACATCTATTCCCCTTGTATACTCCCCCGCCGGTGCGGAGGCGGTTTGCTTTTCATTTGATGCTTTCCTCTTTTCCTGCCTGCTAAACTCCCGTAATGCCGGTTTTATCAGTGGCGGACAGTCGCAGGCGGCACTTTTGCTAAAAAGAATGGAAGTGGAAACCATATCGGTTGGCCTCCTGATGGTGGAACCGGGTTTGAAAACGGGAGAAGCGAGCAACGTTGATCTGATCGCCCGTGATAACCACTGGCAGGCAGCCAGCTATGCTGCTGCGGCAGAGCTGTTTGGCATGCATTACGTATACCTGGAGGCAGGTCCTAACTCTGCCCAACCCATTTCCGCCGCCATGATCCGTGCCGTCAAAAAAGAGCTCTCCATCCCATTAATTGTGGGTGGGGGGATCCGTACAGCGGTGGATGCCCGCCGTGTCAGGCAGGCCGGCGCCGATGTGGTTGTAACGGGCACGGTGATTGAAAATGCAGGCTATCGGGAGCGACTCCGTTCCATTCTCAGTGCTCTTAAGGATTAATGTTAAGCCAATTCAGCATATTCTGACTACCGAATTCCAGGTAAAACCTGACCCTGTGGTCAGGTTTTATCTTGAAAACTGTTTGCATGGGAAAGGAGCAGGAGATGAAAAGAGTTATAGCGCTACTTTTGCTGGCGGTTTTGCTTCTGGGGAGTACCGGCTGTACTGTAGTCCAGGAGACGCACGCTTTTGCCGAAAACTTTCCGGACAAGTACTGGGAGAATATCTGGGTAATCGAGGAACGCAAAACGAATATGACTATTGATGAGGATCTTGCTGTGATGGAGGGCTACAGCCTGGTGCATTACCAGGGGGAAGAGCCTGCCGAGGATGTGCAGATTATTATCAGGAGCCCCCTTACTTATGAGTTTATCGGTTCCGAAAAGGCCTCCCAATACGGTACAGTCAACTCCGGCGAGAAGCTTGAGTATATTATGCACGCCGAGTATCCCGACTGGCAGGAAAATGTGTCGGCCTATATATTCGAGGAAAAACTGCAGGATGATTACCAGCAAAATTTTTATGTGGGGATAAGTTGGCGCTATGGGGACCAGCAATACAGCAAAAAATTTTTTAACTGGGAAAAAGAAAAGTAACAGTAAAAGTCAGGAGTCCAATCTTACTCAGCTACAAGAAACAAACTCCATCCAGGGTTGTAGGGTTGCCTGTGAGTAACCGTTCAGGCTCGATCAAAAGGCTTTGCCGGTCCGGGGTTTCCACATGCTACGTGTCTGAGCGCAGCGAGCCAAAGCATGTGGCCTGGTCGGCAAAGGCAACATAGTTACAATCCTATAAATAAAAAATCAGTCCGAAGATGGCGCCGGCACCAATGTATATGAGGGGATGAAGGCGTGTTAAGAAAAGCAGCAGCAGGCATGCTGCTGCAAATAGAGCTCCGGGCAGGTCGGTGACGGCATTTCTTCCCACCACGACGGCAGCCGCACCGATGAGGGCGATTACGGCAGGATACAGACCGGACAATGTCCGGTGCAGCCTGGGGTTGTGGTAAAAGTGGGAGACGAGCTTCGCTGCAGGAATAGCTATCATCAGAGAAGGAAAGATAACACCCAGGGTGGCGATTGCTGCCCCGGCAAACCCGGCTACCCGGTACCCGGTAACCGTGGCTGCGTTAATCGCCACCGGACCGGGAGTCATTTCCGCTACGGCAATAATATCAATAAATTCCGTTATGCTCAACCATTGGTTCACTTTTACGATTTCATATTCAATAAGGGCCAGCATGGCATAGCCTCCCCCGAAACCAAAGAGGCCAATTTTAAAGTAAGCAACGAATAATTGCCATAATAAAATGAGCATAGGTATCCTTACTCCTCCCTTCTTCCGTCCTTAGCCGACGGCAAAAAAAAGCCTGCAAGGCCCCCAAAGATAATCACGTACAGCGGATGGATATTAAAAACAATTAAACCTCCCAGAAAAAGAACAAGGAGCAACAGGGAGCGGTATCCAAATAAGACATTTTTACCCAGCTTAACGGCAGCAGCGGCGATCAGGGCCACCACTGCCGGGCCGATCCCCCGGAATGCAGCATGAGCGAGGGGATTTTCTCTGTACTGCCATAAAAAGATGGCGATGGCCAAGAGGAGCAAAAAAGAGGGTAGTATAACTCCCAGTAGTGCACTCAGGCCGCCTTTCAAACCCAGCAACCGATAACCGGACACAAGGGAAAGGTTAACCACAATGGGCCCGGGAGTGGATTGGGCAACCATCAGGCAGTCGGCATATTCTTGGTGATCAAGCCAATTATTCTTTTCCACCAGCTCCACCTGGAGCAGGGGGAGCATGGCAATGCCACCCCCAAAAGTGAAGGATCCCATTTTAAGAAAAGCGTAGAAAAGAGAAAATAGCGTAACCTGCCGAGATTTATTTTCATTCCCAACCTGCAGATCCTCCAACAACGCCAACCCCTTTATTCTTTGAAAACCCGAAAATCTGCTCCAGCTTTTTATCACCAGTATTAATCATTTGCCATTATCAACCAGGATCAACATACTTCCCCATATCCTAAGCAGTTACTTCATTCTATCACCTTCGAAATACCTATGTAAACTTTGGATTTCATCTCACCTTTTTCTACGGGGCGCATAGGATTATAGTAAGGTTATTACCAGTGAAAACAAGGGGTGGGACGGATGATTAACAAAGGGCGGGTCCGCAAATTCTTTCCTGGAGCGAATTCTGCTTACGGATTTTATTCTTTGTACGGGCATCTTTGCGGCTCTGCTACTGAAAAAGTGTTTATTTTAAAAGGAGGCCCCGGTACCGGTAAGTCCACATTGCTGCGCAGGATCGGGGAAACGATGCGTAGCGACGGTTTTGATGTGGAGTACCACTACTGCTCGGCCGCTCCCCACTCCCTTGATGGAGTGGTCATTCCCGCCGCAGGGGTGGCCCTGCTGGACGGTACAGCTCCCCATGTGGTGGATCCCCGCTACCCGGGAGCAGTGGAGCAGATTGTCAACCTGGGAGCTTTTTGGGACGAATCACATCTTGTAAAGCACAGGGAAACGATTCGTGCCCTTGTTGACGGTATCGGGTTATTTTACAAGCAGGCTTATATTTACCTCGCTGCTGCCAAAAGTTACCGCGATGCTGTGGATAGTTATTATGGGTTAAGCAATCATGAATACATAATGGCACTGGACAGTCTGGCTCTCGAACTGGTGGAAGAAATACTCAACGGCAAGAGCCGTGCCCAGGGTCAAGCGGGACAACGCAAACTCTTTGCGTCAGCTATTACCTCACGTGGCACCATCAATCACCTGGAGAATCTGGTTAATTCCTATTCCCTCGTGTTTATGCTAGGGGGAGAGGACGGTTTTAATAAGCGAAAACTGATTGAAAGAGTAGCCGATGCTGCCATAGTCCGCGGTTTTTACGTGGAGACTTTCTGCTGTGCCCTTGACCCCCTGCAAATCGATCACCTCCTGATTCCCGAATTGGAGGTAGCTCTGGTAAACAGCATGGAACCCCACTGTCCGGAGTTGGGGCAGATATATCGCCATATTAATACGGATCGCTTTGCCCTAAATCTGCCGGAGAAGGAAATGCAGGAAAAA
>SKTJ01000023.1 GCA_007122565.1 Syntrophomonadaceae bacterium
TATGCAGCCGGTTTGTTTCCCTTTTATCCGGAGAATTTTGGTGCTGTCGCTTCTGCCAGAAAAATGGCCGACAAACTTTCCAGTGCGGCGGAGGCAAAAGGATATGCCCATGATTTATGCGCATATGCAAGGTGTGGACTGGGTGACGCCCACGGTCAGGAGCATCCGGTGGGAGAAATCGTCAAGCCGGACTTGCTCCTATGCTGCAACACACAGTGCGGCAGTCTTTCCAAATGGTTTGAGGTAGCCGCCCGTTTTTACAATGCACCCTATTTCCTCCTTGATGCGCCTCAAGTCGGCATGGAACCGGATGAGGTGTGTAAGCAATATTATGTAAATCAGCTAAAGGAGTTAATTGCTTTTCTGGAAAGCTATACCGGTAAAAAGTTTGATTATGATCGTTTACGGGAAGTGATGGCCCAGGCCAACGAAGCTTGTCGGCTCTGGAATGAGGTTTTAGAGGCAGCAGCTTTAAAACCGGCGCCGTTTGGTTTTTTTGATGCCTGTTTCCATATGGCTCCTATTGTGACAATGCGCGGCACGCCGCAAGCTGTTAATTATTACCGCGCTTTGCAGGAGGAACTTCAGGAACGCATGAAGAATAATATTTATGCCATCAAAGACGAGCGCTACAAGCTGTATTTTGACCATATTCCACTTTGGCCCAAGATGCGCTGGTTTTCTGAGATTTGTGCATCCCATCAAGCTTTGGTGGCTGTTTCCCAGTATACTCACTCCTGGTCTTATACTTTTGACCTGGAGCGACCACTGGAAAGCCTTGCGGAGAATTATACGGAAGAATTTGTGAACCGTGTTTTCGACCACCGTGTTCAAAGAAAAATTAAGTTAATGAATCGGTACGATGTGGACGGGTTCATCCTTTTTTCAAATCGCAGCTGTAAGCCTAATGCTTTTGGGCTTTATGATAAGAAAAATATTATCAGCAGCATGACCGGGTTACCGGGCGTAGTATTCGAAGCGGATATGTCAGACCTGCGGTTTTTTTCCGAAGCACAAGTGTTAGCCAGGTTGGAGTCATTCTTTGAACAGCTTGAAACGGCCTGAAAATCGCCGTAATTTATTGCAAACATTTTGGAAAGGAAGGTTGAACAAATTGAAAAAATTAATGACCGGCAATGAAGCTGTTGCCTACGGTGCCTACCTCAGCGGAGTAAAAGTTGGTGCTGCCTATCCGGGCACACCAAGCACGCAGATTATGGAAAACTTTGCCACATACCCCGGTGTATTTGCCGAATGGGCTCCAAACGAAAAAGTGTCCATGGATGTTGCCATTGGTGCAGCATTTGCAGGCACCCGCGCCATGGTATCCACAAAACATGTTGGGTTAAATGTAGCGGCTGATTCCCTGTTTTATGCCGTATATACGGGTATTAATGCGGGACTGCTTATTTGTTGTGCTGATGATCCGGGCATGCACAGCTCTCAGAACGAACAGGACAACCGCAACTATGCCAAGTTTGCCAAGCTACCTATGCTTGAGCCTGCAGACAGTGAAGAAGCCAAACAATTTGCCGGTGTAGCCCTTGAAATGAGCGAAACCTTTGATACCCCTGTAATCATGCGCTTTGTCACCCGTACATCCCACTCTTCTTCAGTGGTGGACTATGACCCGGATCAAGTACCCCCGCCACAGGAAGAACCGCAACCCTACAAGCGTAACCCGCAAAAACATGTGATGGTTCCCGCTTTTGCAAGGGGGCGCCACCCTGTAATTGAGGAAAAAATAAAAAAACTTTCTGAATATGCGGATACAAGTTCCCTCAACCGTATCGAGCCGGGAGATGACAGCATCGGTATTATTGCCGCTGGCTCCGTATATAATTACGCCCGGGAGGTATTTCCCAACGCCACCTTCCTGAAGCTGGGAATGGTATATCCCCTGCCCAAGGAAAAGATCCGCAAACTTGCTTCCATGGTTAAAAAAGTAGTGGTAATTGAAGAGCTTGATCCCTTCTTTGAAGAGCAGGTCAGCTTCATGGGCGTTGAAGTAACAGGCAAGTCCATCTTCCCAGTTATTGGGGAGTTCAGCCCCAGCCTGGTGCGCAGCTGTGCTGAGAAAGCAGGCTTAATAGAGCCAGAGAAAAAAGAAAACGAAACAGCAGCCTCTGAGGCCGTTGGCAAGGCCGCAAATCTGCCGATTCGCCCTCCCATTCTATGCCCCGGCTGCGGCCATCGCGGTATGTTTAACGTCCTAAGGGATGCGGGAGTAGTGGTGCTGGGGGATATCGGCTGTTACACCCTGGGTGCGGCGCCTCCCCTTAATGCCATGCACTTTACCGGCTGCATGGGCGCAAGCATCGGTGTAGCCCACGGAGTTACCAAAGGTAATACCACGGACCGCTCTGTAGCGGTGCTCGGCGACTCAACCTTTTTCCATTCAGGGCTCCATCCCGTGATTGATGTCCTCTACAACAAGGGCACAACCACCACCATTATTGCCGACAACAGCACCACCGGTATGACCGGACACCAGGAGCATCCGGGCACCGGCTTAACCTTGCAGAGAGAACCTGCCGTAACCGTGGACATCGAAAAAACAGTCCGGGGTTTCGGCTATGAAAAAGTGGATGTCTGCAATCCCTATGACATGGATAATTTCAGAAAAGTACTGGAAGATCACCTGGAAAGCGGTCAGCCTTCCGTGATCATCGTTAAAAAACCCTGTGTCCTGCAAACAAAAGAGAAACACACTCCACCCAGAATAGACCCGGAGCTCTGCACAGACTGCGGCACCTGCCTGGACGTGGGATGTTCACCCCTTGTGCAGGAAGATGGCTATGTAAGTATTGATCCGCTGCTCTGCAACGGCTGTGGTCTTTGTGTACAGGTTTGTCCCATGGAAGCAATTATCCAGGAATAATTTGACTTACTGATAGAGAGGAGATGGCTCAGTTGAAAAAATTTGATTTTTTAATGGCTGGAGTCGGGGGACAAGGCACAATCCTGGCCAGCAATATTTTGGCAGCGGCAGGTGTGGAGTTCGGATATGACGTTAAAACAGCGGAAGTACACGGAATGGCCCAGCGGGGTGGCTCGGTGGAAAGTCATGTGCGCTGGGGTGAGAAGGTCTATTCACCCCTGGTGGAACAGGGTAAAGCAGATTTCGTAATTGGTTTTGAGACCCTGGAAGCGGGAAGATGGCCCATGTATCTGAACAAAGATACGGTAATTCTGGTTAATGACTATCGTATCCCGCCTCCCCCCGTAAACCTTGGCAAGGCAACATATCCCACGAAAAAGGAAATCGAAGCCATATTAACAAGCAGTGGAAGCAAGATTATATGGATTAACGCCACAGGGATAGCCAAAGATATGGGGAATCCCGCCATGGTTGGTGTGGTCTTGCTCGGTGCTCTCTCCGTATATTTGGGCGGCACGGAAGAGCAGTGGTTAAGCCTGATCGAGAGACTGGTGCCAGCAAAGTTTGCGGAGATGAATAAAAAAGCATTTGTGGCAGGCAGGGCAGAAAAAAGCGCCTAAAATCAAAATATAATAATCGTTGCTGTGACGGAGCGATACTTTTGAAGGAACATCCTCCGGCACAGCGGCGATAAAATAAAGGAGGTTTTATAATCATGAATTTCGCCTCTTACGGTATTATTAATGCGCAGAAATACCCTGATAAGGAGTTTCTGGCCGAACTTACACCTTCCAAAAATCTAAGACGTTCCATGACTTGGCAGGAATTTAACGCGGCTACAAACAAGGTGGCGAACTACCTGCAGCAGGAAATGGGTGTAAAAAAGGGAGACTTTGTCCTTCATCTGCAGATGAACAGTCTGGAATGGCTGACTACGTTCTATGCCATTCTGCGTGTGGGTGCTGTTGCCGTACCTTTGAATTTCCGTTTTGCTTCCCAGGATATCAAATACGCTGCAGATGCCTGCAGTCCCAAGGCGTTCATTTTCAGTGAAGGCTTTACGCCCAAGGTTCAGCCAATTCAGCAGGAAATGGCCAGTGTCAGTTCCTACATATGTGTTGGCGAGAATGTTCCTGAAGGGATGATCTCATATCAGGATATTATTGATAAGTCACCGGATACAGATCTTTTAGTGGAAGTTGCAGGAGATGATCCGGCCGAACTAATGTTTACCTCTGGAACTACCGGTCCGCCTAAGCCCGTATGCCAAACCCATGATACCCTTTATCAAATTGCTATTGGTAATGCTGTTACTTACAGCGAGGGCCATGAAACAGTTTACCTGGCAGCCCATCCTTTTTATCATAGCGGCAGCTTTTTCCTTTCTTTTCCATGCTACATTGCCGGTGGTAAGATTGTGATCACGCTTGATCTGAGTGATCCGAAATATATGCTCGATGCGATCTGTGAGGAAAAGGTTGATAACGGGTGGGTTACGGTTCCCACTATGTCGGACACGGTGAATGCAATTAAAAAAGGTGTTATTGACCTGAAAGATTATGATTTTTCCCATGTAACAGGCAGTATCGTCATTGGTGCCCAGCCTGTTCCTCATATTCTTTACCAGGATATGAAAAATATTTTCCCCTTTAAGACGGGGAACATTTATGGTATTACGGAAGGTGGCGGCGGTGGTACGTTTAACCTTTATGATGAGGATACGCTGGAGCGGCCCGGTTCCATCGGTAAGCCCACCTTCAACATGCTGGCCCGCGTAGTGGACGAAGATAGTAAGGATTTGCCAGCGGGTGAGGTAGGGGAACTCCTATTAAAAGGACCGCGGGTGATGAAAGAGTACTTCCGTAACCCGGAAATGACAGCCCTGGCAGTCAGAGACGGCTGGCTCTATACGGGGGACTTGGTACGCATGGATGAAGATGGATATGTTTATATTGCAGATCGGAAAAAAGATCTTATTATCAGGGGCGGGGAAAACATCTTCCCTGTTGAGATAGAAGATGTGCTGCGCCGTAATCCCAAGGTTGCCGATGTGGCAGTAATGGGATATCCTCATGAGCGGTTGGTGGAGATCACCATGTCAATTATTCAGCTTTATCCCGGTGAAACTATGACCGAAAAAGAAGTTGTTGAATTTTGTGCAGAACAGGGCCTTGCCAAGTATAAGTGGCCGGAGAAAATATTCTTTGACGAAGTGTTACGTAATGTAACGGGGAAAATTAATAAACCAGCTATGAGAGAAAAACACATTGGAGCAAAGTAGGGATTAAATATGACTATTAGTAAATGGATGCATGCCGGCACAGTATTGAAAATGAATGCTCTGAATGTCCCGCAAAAATTGGGGTGTCAGGACAAAGACAGGAGTTTTACTTTTGCTGAATGGAATGAGCGCTCCTGTCGTCTTGCCAACATATTAACAGAGTTAGGCGTGAACTATGGTGACCGTATAGCTATCCTTGCTTACAACCGGGTGGAATGGATGGAGATCTATGCCGGTTGTGCCAAAGGAGGGCAAGTTGCCGTTCCTCTTATGTTCCGTCTAGCGCCGCTGGAATTCGCATATATTATCAATCATGCAGAATGTAAAGCAATAATTGTGGAAGAACCTTTTGTGGATGCGGTAAACAGCATACGCGATGAGCTTTCCACTATCCCCGCAAATAATTTTGTTTACATGGGTGCAGGGAAGGCACCTGCAGGTTATCAGCATTATGAAGAGTTGCTTGATCGGGGGGCTTCATCCGAACCTGATACAATGGTTGATGCAGCAGATATCTGGACAATTATGTATACTTCCGGCACTACCGGTACACCAAAAGGAGTAGTGCGCACCCATGAAAGCTATATTGCCCAGTATATGATCAACAATATTAATATGGGAGTAAGGCCTACCGATAAACCTCTCATGGTTATGCCCATGTGTCATGTTAATTCAATTTACTATTCTTTTCCATATACCTCTGTAACAGCACCGGTTATGGTTTATAACATGACAAGTTTTAATCCCGAAGATTTATTAAAAACCATGTCGGAGTATGGTGTTACCTTTACATCGCTTGTTCCCACACATTATATGATGCTCCTTTCTTTACCTGAGGAGATCCGGGCAAAGTACGACGTGAGCTCGATCAGGCAACTGCTTATCTCCTCCGCTCCCGCCAGGAAAGAATTAAAACTGAGCATCATGGATTTTTTCAAGTCAGCTGAGCTATGGGAGGCGTATGGTTCCACGGAGGCGGGACTGATTACGTACCTGCGTCCGGAAGATCAGTTAACCAAGCTTGGATCCATCGGGCGCGAGGTTTTTGGAATTGATCGCATAAAGTTGTTGGATGAAGCGGGAAATGAGGTTCCCGATGGTGAGGTCGGCGAACTCTATACCCGCTCTCCCAATGCCTTTCGCGAATACTGGAAGGATCCGGAAAAAACGAAGGAAGTATTCCGGGGTGAGTGGTGTACAGCCGGTGATATGGGTAAAAAAGATGGAGAAGGATATTTCTACCTAGTTGACCGTAAAAAAAACATGATTATCACTGGAGGAGAAAATGTATTTCCCTCAGAGGTGGAAAGTGTTGTAGGTTCTCACCCGTCCGTGAAGGATGTAGCGGTGATCGGAGCCCCCGATAATAAATGGGGTGAATTGGTAGTGGCAGTGGTGATCCTGCATCAGCAGTTTAAACCGGGGGAGGAAATGGAAAGAGAGATTATGGAACACTGCAAAGGTAAGATGGCCGGTTATAAGCGGCCTAAGTCTATTGATTTTATTAATGATGAGGAGATGCCACGCACGGCAACAGGCAAGATACTGCACCGTGTTTTACGGGAAAAGTATGGCACTTGGAGCGAGGCATAAGTGATAGATATAAATTTTTTTATCATCAATATTTTCAATATGTCAATTTAATATATTAATCAGTAATAAGTGTTAATTGTTTTTTTTGTAAATTTACTATATAATA
>SKTJ01000160.1 GCA_007122565.1 Syntrophomonadaceae bacterium
GATATGCGCGTCAATCAATCCGGGAAGCAGATACTGCCCCGCCAGATCGATTATCTCCACTCCCTTGGGATAATCACCGATAGCAGCAATCATACCATTCTTTACCACCACATTACCCCGTACAATCTCCCCATTAAAAACATTTACAATAAGGGCGTTTAGCAGCAGCAGATCCGGTTCTGCCTCACCCCTGGCTGCCGCGATTACCTCTTGTAAAGCAATAATATTTTCCTGATCCATTTTTAATTCACCCCCCTGCATATTTACAGTCATTATACACAGAGTATTCCCTTACCTGCAACTAAATGGAAGAACAGAGTTAGAGAATTAAATTTGGCGATATATTGTAAAGTGAAGCATTTTAAGGTAAAATTAAGTATAAAGAAGTTTATCCCGAAATAGACTGTATTTTTGCTATATTTAAACTATATAAGGGAGTTGAATGGGATGTTTAAAATTTTGGTGTCAGTGGATGGGTCGGAGCATGCCAAAAAGGTTATTAAAGAAGCCGTTCGTTTTTCGGTTCCCCTGCAGGCGGAAGTAACAGTTTTGACTGTAGAGGACTGGAATGCAGTGGATAGAGCTGTCGGTAGAGGGGCACAGGAAACATTGGAGAATGCAGAAGCAGCTTTCCGCGCGGCAGGGCTTGAAGTTGATAAGGTCTTGGAAAAGGGGACGAAACGCCCCGCCGATGTAATCTGTGAAATGGCCCACGAAGGAGAATTTGACTTGGTGATTATGGGAAGCAGGGGGCTGCGTAACATCCAGGAAATGTTCCTGGGAGGCGTAAGCCATCGTGTGGCACATCTCATTGATAAGAACATTATGATTATAAAGTAGGACTTAAAGAGCAGCAAGCAGCAGGTAGCGGGTAGAAGTTAGGGATGAGTCAGGAGATAGAAGCCAACATACCTGCGGGCGGCTGCCCACAGCCGCCCGCAGGTATGTCCTGAATACTGACTACTGCTTTTTACACCGTGATGCACTTACCGGATGACAACATGGCATCAACGCTGTCATACATGTTGGTGACCTGGCCAACCTGAAGCTTATCCTTGAGTTGATAATAATCCAGACAGGTGCCGCAAGAGAAAATCTCCACACCCCGGGCGGCCAGTTCCTTTAATTCATCCAGGACGGGACTTCCTTCCACCGTGAGATTGACCCCACCATTGAAAAATAGCAACCGTTCCGGAGGGGTGTCACTTTCCTTCAGCGTAAAGATAAGACTTCGCATAAGCAATTTACCCAGCTCTTCGCTCCCCTGACCCAGGGTGGAAGAGGTGATCAGCATTACAGTCTCTCCAGCCCCTTTAGGATCGCCCTCGCACGCCAAAGACTTCTTTTCCATTTCCCCCGCTACAGCCTTAGGAGACGAAACTGTCTTTTCTTTTTTATTGATATGTATATAGTAACCGTCTTCTTTTTTTTCCACCACCGCCTGGCAACCGTTACTACGGGCAAAGCGGGAAACATTTTCCGCCGCCGTCTCGTTATCCACCAGAGATATGAGATTAAATTCCGCCGTTTGAACACCGGCCAGCTCATCCATGGCCTTCTTTGTATTTACCACCGGCAGGGGACAGGAAAGCCCCCTATTGTCAAATATTTTCGGCTTGGACATAAGCTTCGTCCCCCTTTCTCCATCATTATAGACTGCCAACCGTTAAGAGAGAAATAGATATTATCAATAATAGCTGTTCAAGATATAGAATACGACCCGGTCCCAGGCATTCATAGGGCAGGTGCCTACAGCCACCCTATGATATAAGCATAGGTATGTGCTCCCTAGGCACTAATAACAAATTCCGCACCTGTGCTTAGGGGAATAAAGCGCTCTCCCATGGTATTAAAAAGAGCAACCTGTGCATTAAAGCCGGTGCAATGACCGGCCGACACAAGCTCGGGATTAAAGCCTGCCAGTTCTTCCACCGTTCCCTCGATACGCTCTGTAGCGGCACCGGCCAGATGCAGTCCCCCGAGCACCGCATTGAGATCCTCTCCGGGGAAGAGTGAGCAGGCATGCTTAATAATATTTATGATACCGGCATGGCTGCACCCGGTAATTACCACCAGGCCCCGTCCCTCAACACAGGCTACCAGAGATATATCATCGGGTATACTATCCTCCTGCGTACGCCCTTCATTAATTGTAAATACTTTAAGACCCCCCGCTTCAAAAGGGGTGACACGGGGCACTTCTCCCGTAGTCGTGAGGCCAGGCATGAGTGACAAAGGATCCCTTGTCAGGAAAGGCCGCCCACCGGCGGAAATAATGGCCTGGGCACTATCCTCCTGCTTCATACCAATATAGCGCAAGACAGGTGTGGCAAGAAAATGGGTGCGAAAAATATCCGGATGGGCAATTACGGGGACACCTTGTTTTTTTGTTTCCGCCAGCAATGCAACAACCCCGGAGGTGTGATCATAATGGCAATGGCTGAGTACAATGGCATCGATATCATCGGCATTAACATTTAACTGCTGCATATTAGTGCAGAGAGCACCATAGTCCTGTCCCACGTCCATGATCACCTGCATAATGGTCTGCTCTCTTCTCGCTTCGAGCAGAAATGAAAGCCCGTGCTGCCCCAGCAGGGAACCACCGAACGGGACCGTATTTTCCGCCAGCACCAGGATGCGTAGGGAATCCAGCTTTTCCATTTTAACTCCTCTCTAACCGCCGTAATAGACCGCAAGCCAGATACAGGGCGGCTTTTTAGAGGTCCGAATTACGCGGTGTCTTTTATGTGCAGGAATAAAAACCCAATCCCCTTTTTTAAGCGGCATGACGGTACCATCTTCCCAAGCCAGTCCAGCCTGACCCTGCAGAAGCATTACCCACTCGTTTTGGGACTGATCGTACCAGAACCCGGGAGGGGAAGCCTGCCCGGTGGAGACAATGCGTTCGATGCGAACCTTTTGTTCCGTATCCTGCAGTAAAACATCCAGGTGTTCTTCATTTTGCGCCAGTTCTGCCTGCAATTCAAAAACATTCACCAACCCTACCTCCGATCCTGAAATGCGAAATGACAATTGGGTAGTTAGACCCCCATGCCAACACCTGCAGTGCCGGCACCATCAGACAATGAAAATGGCTGTAATGTTCGGCTTTTCCCGGTTTTATCTTTTCCTTTCCAACTTTCCAACTGTCCAACTTGTTTGCACTATAATCAGGAGAAGGGGTTCCTCGCCTCTCTTGCATCTTTTATCCTGCTTCTTGTTTCTTGTAACCTAGCGCTGTACCGGAAGCACTTCCACGGTGAAATTACCCACGGCTACATCTATATCCAGTTTAACACGGGACATGGCCCTGTCATAAAGGGGAGAACGGTAGCGTCCATTTACCTGGGGCCAACCCAGATCCCGCAGGTTCGTATTAGCCAGCACTCCGTTCATCCTGATGTCGAGACCCGTATCCTCCGGCACGAGGATTTTCATGTTGGCAGCTCCTGCTTCCACGCGCATCTGCACATCTGCACCATTATCACCGAGCCTTACGGTTATATTACCGGCCCCCACTTTTATATTAAGATTGTCCAGGGGTAGGCCACTTAGGTCCAATTCCCCATCCACCGCTCCGCTTTCCACATCCAAGTCCCATGCTAAAGAGGGTGAAAGGTGTATATTCCAGACATTTATGATGTTACGGCCCGGCAGGGAAACACGCCTTTCCCGAAGGCTCAGAGCCAGCCTTTGATGTTCAACATTATAAGAAGGGATCGTTTCTGAAGGGCCACGGAAGCTGCCGTCAAACCAGTGATCTGTCTGCCCGTCGACGAAGAGTCTCCCCCCACCAAAATGTAAGGAGAGCCGCCCTGTTTCAAGACCAGGGTAGCGCCCCTGTTCCACGCGCAAGTCCGTTTGCACGCCGGCCTGCGGGCCGGGGCCGGGAATTACAAAAGCCAGCACCAATACACCCGCTGTAAGCACTACCACCAGAATAACAGCAATAAAGCGGGGAATGATGCCGCCCCAAAACAGACTAAGCCCCACAATAATGAGAATGAGGGGCCAAAAACGAAAAAGCTGCCGCACAAACTCCGGGGATACATAACCCAAATTGGAGAGGAAGATAACCATACCGGCCAAAATAAAAGACAGTGCCAGCAGCAGCGTTCCCGCCCTCATCTTACACCCTCCTTACGTTCGCGGACCAGCAAATATATACCCAGGACAACAAGCAAAAGGGGCCAGGTAAAACGGAAGAGGGGGCCAAATAGCTGATACGCCAGGAAGATGATACCCAGACCCACAAGGACCAGGCCGGCGCTGCGTCTGCTCCGCGCCCCTGCATCATTCTCTCCTGTGTGCCATTCTCTCTCCTCAGCACCTTTCCACGCGGTGCCCGGTTCGGCTTCACTGCCAACATCCCCGGGATTATCCTCCACCGAACCTTCGCTTCCTTGTCCTTTAAAATGTCCGCCCGGCCCCGCAAATACTCTTTGTTCATCAGGAATGATAATCCAGGCAATAATATAAACAGGTATTCCGCTTCCCCCCAAAAAAATGGCGAGGACCCACAAAAGACGCACCAGCACAACATCCACACGAAAATACTCAGCCAGTCCGCCGGCTACGCCGCCTATGACCCGGTTTTTCTGCGACCGGTAGAGTCGCTCCATCTATATCCCTCCTTGTTAAGATATATCAGGTAACAGGGCAAATGATCCTGTTATCTTATCTTAGTTAATTATACCACCCAATCCATATAATGTTACATAGACATTTTTGACCTTTGACTATGTTTTTGCTGGTTTATTCTGTTTTTGACATTGTTTCTGCCAGGGGATTGTTCGCTACAGGCCGACGAAAAACATTTCCGGCAATGAAACTAAGGAAAATAAGAATCGCGCCAAGGGTTAGAAAAACAGTACTATAGTCAACCCTTGCCAAAGCAAAACCAAAAGACAGGGGTATGGTTATCAGTGACACACAAAAACCCATCTCCACAACCCCGATGGCAACACCCCGCTGCCGGGCTGCTGTACATTCGCTGGCTAGGGAAACTCGCAGCACCGCTGCCAGGCCAAGGGCAACACCCTGCAACACAATAACAGGAATAATCAAGTAGAGCTCTGCACCCCCGGCTAAAAAGACCATGGAAAATCCCATTCCCAGCAAACTGGCGATAACAAGCAGCTGAAAGGGGAAGCGCTTATGCAAAAAACCAAAAGCCATCCCCGTTACGAGAACGGCTAGGTTCAACAGCGCACTTAATATCCCCACCATCCGCTCATCATAACCGAGAGAAACAAAATATACAGGGTAAAACGATCCGCTGAGCCCAATCGGTATGGCCGCAATAAAGGCACAAAAAACTGCCAGTTGCAGTGAGCGGTTAGCCGTTAACATGTGGAGGGCGTTTTTAAAAACAACTGCAAAACTGCTGGGGTTGCTTTTATTATCTACCTCTTCTTTCAGTTTTGGGGTTAAATACGAAAGGATCATACCCATAACGGTAAAAACTATGGCCAGGGTAAAAGCCTGCGTAAAACCGAAAAAAGCAGCCACATAGCCGGCCAACAAAGCTCCGGAGATCGTAGCCACAGCCATGGCACCGGTTTGACGTCCGAGAATAAGGGCGGCACGATTAGGGTCAAGCAGACTGGCGTAAGACTGACCGGCCGGCCAGAAAAAAGAACCTGAGAGACCACGGAATGCCATACTGATTGCAAACAACAGCAGAGTATCACTCAAAATCAAGCCAATTCCCACTATACACAACGACAGAAAACTGAGGACAAGGGGCAGGCGTTGTCCGCAGCGATCACAAAATGCGCCACCCGGTAATTGCCCAAGCAAGGAGATCAGTGCAGCCGTAGCTACAACTCCGCCGATTTGGGGCATGGAAAAGCCCAACTCCAACATACGCAAAGGTGCCAGTATGGTATATATTGTGAGCGATGTTACAAAAAAATAAGTCCCCCCGAGAATTCCCGCCTGAGGAGTAATATGAAAGGAGTTTCTTTTGCTGCGGCCTAGTTCCATCTATAATAAAAGCTCCTCTCTGATCCTTTCTGTGAAAAAATTGGATCAGTTTTAATATTGGTAAAATGGCACTTCCAAAAACCATTCTACCATGTTAAGGTGATATGAAGAAAGACAATTAACCCCATTTTTACAGGAAACTACCGCAAATCTTTTTCCCCCGATAAAACAGAATAATCTGATGCAGGAAAAACACAAGATAAGATTAAATTATATACGAGAGTATATTCGCGGGCGAGGCATGCCTCGCCCCTGTGTTTTGGAAAAATCGGCTGTTAGTAAAAAGGTAGGTAATAACTATGTCTGCAGGCAAAACACGGCATAAGCTGGAGTTCAGAAACAACTTGGTGTGGTTGATGTGGAGTTTACTGGCCTTCGCTTATCTTATCTCTTATTTCCACCGAATCTCCCTGGCTGTGGTAATGGATCATCTGATCATCGACCTGCAAATCGGGGAAGCAACCCTGGCGGGTGCCCTGGCAGGCAGTTACGCTGTGATCTATATGATTATGCAGATCCCCACCGGTTTTCTGGTTGATTCCTGGGGGCCCCGCAAGACGGTAACGGCAGGAATGATCGTGGCCGCTGCCGGATCCCTTGTTTTCGCCCTGTCCCCTGTGCTCTCTTTAGCTTTTCTCGGGAGGGCTCTGATTGCACTTGGTGTATCTGTGGTCTTCGTCTCGATCCTCAAATTTCTAGTCAACTGGTTCAAACCTTCCCAATTTGCCACTATGACAGGGTTAACAGGCCTTGCGGGAAATCTGGGAGTGGCGCTGGGGACAACCCCCCTTGCAATATTGGTTGTCCATTTTGGCTGGCGGC
>SKTJ01000129.1 GCA_007122565.1 Syntrophomonadaceae bacterium
CCACAGGTAAAAAAGTACACACCCTCACCAATCTGGGACAGCACGCCGTGTCTTTTGGCTATGCGGCGGTGCAGGTGGCCCGGCTTATTTTCGACTCACTGCAAAATCAAACCCTGATGGTGATCGGCACCGGTGAAATGGCCAAATTAACGTTGCAAAACCTGTTCTCCCTTGGCGCAGGGGAGGTTATTGTGGCCAGCCGCCACCGGGAAAGGGCTGAAGCACTTGCCAGCCGTTTTAAAGGGAGGGTTGTCAATTATGCACGACTGGCTGACGGTTTGGCCAAAGCGGACGTGGTGATCTGCGCCACCCAGGCACCCCATTATATTATTAACGTGGAGAAACTGCTCTGCTTACGCCATAGGGGAAACCACAAACCCCTGCTGCTAATTGATTTGGCAGTACCGCGCAATGTGGACCCGGCGGTGGCAAGTCTTAAGGGGGTGCATCTTTATAACCTGGACGATTTGCAGTGTATCATTTCTGAGAATTTGAAGAACAGGGAAGTTGAGGCGGAAAAAGCAGGGGACATCATTGCAGAACAGGTAAGTGGGTTTTTACGATGGTACCGCAGGCAACGGGCAATCCCCATTATCACCGCCCTACGCCGCAAGGCGGAGCAGATCCGGCAAGCTAAGCTGGAGCAGTTTGGCACCGCAGCATTACCTCCCCGGGAACAGCAGATGGTGGATAAATTAACCAAAAGCCTGGTCGATACCCTACTTAAAGAACCTGTTATGGCGGTAAAGGATCTCTGTCTGGATGACGATTACGATGCGGCAGAAAAATACGCCCGGCAAATCCTGGGGTTGGAATCGGAATCACCGGAAGATTAGGCAGGCAAAAACCAATCCCGGGAATCCCGCCCGTTGAGCCATAACAGTATCAACTATTACCAACATGACAATGAAAGGTATGTTTTTCACTTTCTTATGCTGACTCCTGACTCCTGGAGCAGTTTTATGTGGAACAACCGGCACAGCGGCCTCGAATATAAAACTCTTGTTCTTCCACCACGTATCCTGGCTGCATTTTTCCAAACTCGGGTAAGTTATGGCCAGGCAGGCATTCCACCTTGCCGCACTGCTTACAAATGAAATGGGGATGGCAATGCCCACGGGTACCGCAACCGCAAATAGCAAAACGCCAGGTACGATCCCCGCTCTCCACACGGTGAACAATCCCAGCCTTAAGAAATGCATCAAGGGAACGGTAAATGCTCACCCCGTTCATGCTTACCTTTGGCAGACGGTGGGCTATTTCATGCTGGGAAAGAGGATACTCCGCTGTCATAAGCAGATTAATAATGGCAATCCTCCCCATTGTCCGTTTTAATCCGGCACGCAGAAGGATAGTTCCAGCTGTTTCCAATCCCTCTTGATGCAATTGCCACACCTCATTCCCAGAGATCTAAATATACCAACACTTTAACAGCTGAGCTTCTCCCCGTCAATAGTGGAAACAGCACTCACTTAACGGTGGGTGCAACACCGGGTTCCCACGATGAATGGATACGCAGGTAATCGCCGGGGGGATAACCTTGGTTGATAAAATTTACAAACCGTGTTTTGGCCTCCTCACTGCGGGAAAAAATGATGTCGGCCTGCTGCAGGTCTGAATAAACTTTCCAGGAGCCACAGGCTTTATAATTCTTGCCCCGGTGGACTATAAAACCCTTAATATCATCCAGGGGTATACCAAGAAAGGCACCGACCTCGGGGGGGCAGCCACCCTGCCGGAAACGCTTTCCAAGCTGCTTTAGAGCCTCCGGCAGCGTCAGCTGCCCGTCGTAGCCGAACAGCTTGAGGAATGATCTGGTGTTTTCCTGTTGCATTATTCTGGTTAAATACTGTATATGATAAAAAAGGACGAAAACGTGTTTTCCCGTTTTCATTAATTCATAAAAGTATAGTTTTCCAGATGGGAAAAAGACGTACTTGTTTTCTTCCCAAAGGGTAAAGAGGCGCCGCCGGTCATTCCCTAAAGAGAGCATCACAGCAGGACGGTGCGTCTCCAGGACGGGAGCCAGGTGGTAAGTGATGGTACAGCAAAGGTAATCCCGGCCCCGGTATTGCTGACGCTGTTTCACAAAAGATGTAACCGCTTTTTCCGGCAATGATAAAGCCCTTTCTTTTTTTGGTGTATACTGTTAGTTTGCTTTTTCTTTACAAGGTTTCTTTGCTAGTTTTTCTCGTTTAACCCAGTTTAATTACTCCATTTTATACTAATTTGCCAAAGCATAAGCACAGCGTAACCGCAGCGGAACTCTTAAGTTTTTAATTGACAAAATCATTTAGCTTATATATAATTTATATAAGTGATTACTTAATTAAATAAGAAAAGGAAAGAACATGGACGTTAACTTAAATATTCTGAAAGCGCTGGCTGATGAAACAAGGTTGAAAATATTATCGTTGCTGCTGGATTATGACTGCTGTGTGGGGGGGCTTTCCCAGCGAATTGAAATCTCCGGCGCAGCCGTGTCCCAGCATCTGCAAATTTTACGCAAAGCAGGGCTCGTGCGGGGAGAAAAACGGGGTTACTGGACTCATTACAGCGTGGAAAAAGAAGTGATCATGGCGCTGGCCCAAGGCCTGGAGGACATGGTCAACAACCCAGGCGCAAAGCGGGCCAGTTGCCCGCAGAGCGGTGGGGAAAGGGACTGTTGTCCCGGGGAGGAGGTGTTCAAGATGTGCCAGTGCAAGCATCCGCAAAAACTGAGGGAGCAGGGTGAAAAATGTTCTGCTGAGCAAATACAGGAATGCCACGGCGATGACCAGGAACATATCTGCGAAAAAGAGAAAGAATGAAAGACTTGCTTCCATAATGCAGTAGGGTTTTTACTCCCACTGCATTATGGAATTTTTAGTGATAGTTAACCCCGGTAAGGGAGAGGAGGATGGTTCACCTGTTTATTATTGAGGCAGAAGGACTGACTAAAAATTTTAACGGTTTTACCGCTGTGGACGGGATTAGTTTCCGTGTGGCCCAGGGGGAAATTTTTGCCTTTCTCGGCCCCAATGGAGCGGGGAAAACAACCACAATTAACATGCTCACGGGGTTGGCCCGTATCTCTGCAGGGACGATCAGGCTGGGAGGTTGGGATTATGCATTGAAGGGCAGTCTGAAAAAAGCGCAGCAGCGCATGGGGATCGTTCCCGATGAAAGTAATCTTTATGAAGAACTGGACGGATTCAACAATCTCTGTTTTTGTGCTTCCCTCTACGGCATGGGCAAACCGGAGCGGGAAAAGAGGGCACAGGAACTGCTTAAACAGTTTAACCTGGAGGCGGCAGGCAAAAGGCCTTTCCGTGCTTACTCAAAAGGGATGAAACGTAAACTCACCCTTGCTGCGGGAATCATCCATCAACCGGAGGTGCTGTTCCTGGATGAACCGACAACAGGGATAGATGTGGAAAGTGCGCGACAGATTCGCTCCCTGATCCAGCAGTTGAATAAGGCAGGCACCACCATTTTTCTGACTACCCATTATATTGAAGAAGCGGAACGCCTCTGCCGGCGCCTGGCCTTTATTGTGGAAGGGAGGATCGTGCGGCAGGGGGGGCTTGCAGAGCTGATGGAGGAAGGTCAGGGGGACTACATAGTGCAGTTCATTCTGGACGACGGAGGTGCAAAGCATGCCGTGGAGCAGGAATTGCCGGCAGCCCTGGCCGCCCGTTTTCCCCATACTGAGATAAACATCCACGGTGACCGGGAGGTAAGGGTTACTTCTTCCGTTCCCCTGGAGCTGGCACCTCTCATCGAAATTTTTTCGAACTATCACTTGCCCGTATTTGAAGCTAAAATAATGCGTCCTACCCTTGAGGATGTTTTTGTGCGCATCACGGGGATCGAGGCAGCGCGGCTAAAGAAAGAAAAGGAGGGTAAAAAAGGATGAAGCTGATCAATCTTTCACCCTGGATGATCGCCACATTTAACATTTTAAAGAAGGATATGAAAACCTACTATTTAAAACCACCAAATATCAGCTGGGGGCTCATCTTCCCTTTTGCCTGGACACTGATGTTTTTCCTGCGCTCCCAAACGCCAATGCAAATTCAGGACGTTCTACCCGGGGTGATCGCCATGTCCGTCCTTTTTGGCACCACTTCCATGCTGGCTGTAACCATAACCTTTGAAAGAAGACAGCGCTCCTTTGAGCGGCTGCTGCTGGCCCCGATCAGCCTCAATGCCCTGATGCTGGCAAAAACAAGCGGCGCCATCCTCTTTGGTGTTTTTAATGCATTTATCCCGGTTATTTTTGCTTCTTTTCTTGTTGATCTTTCGGGGGTGGGCTGGCTTTCCCTCAGTGCCGGTATCGTCCTTATCGCTATTACTTCCACCTTTTTAGGGCTCTTGATTGCCGTTTCCGTGAAGGAGGTTTTTGAGGCCCAGACATTTTCAAACTTTTTCCGCTTTCCCATGATCTTTCTCTGTGGCCTCTTTATTCCGCTGGCAGAATTGCCCCTGGCACTCCGTCCCATCTCTTATATTCTGCCCCTCACTTACGGCGCTGACATCCTGAAGTGGTCCATTAATGATGGGGGTTATCTTCCCGTCTCCCTTAGTTTTGCTTTACTGGCCGCTTTCAGCGTGGCACTCTTTGTGCTGAGCACCTACAATATTAAAACGAAGTGGATCCATTAGAGAAGCAGTGAGAGGACGAAAAGGGCCAGCACTTCGATGGCCTCATTCATTGCTCCGAAAAGGTCTCCCGTCATGCCGCCCACGCGACGCATCAGGTAAAAACCCAGCAGCGCTGCTCCTGCCAGTGCTGCTGCAGCCAGGATTAGTCCATCCAGCCGGATAAAATAGAAAACTATTGCCAGGGTGATAACAGAGGCCATAAGTAATTCACGCTTCCCCAGGTAAGCGGTAAAGGAACCTAACCCCTGGGTGCGGGCGTAGCGGTATACGGTAGCAGCGTAAACCATGGACCAGCGGGCAACCACAGGGAACAGGAGCAGCACCACGAACTTGTGGTCCGGGAGTATTTGGCCGAGCAGGACCACTTTGGCCAAAAGTATGAGCACACCGGCGACCACACCATGGGCTCCCACCCGGCTGTCCCGCATGATTTCCAGCATCCGTTCCCCCGGTTTTCCACTGCCGAGGCCGTCCGCCGTATCCATGAGCCCGTCCAGGTGCATATTACCTGTAATTACTACGAGCAAAGCAACACTGGCCAGGTCAGCCACCACCGGGGCTGTAATATTGGATAATAACAGGTGCAAAAGGGCGGCGGAGGCACCCACGAGCAGTCCCACCAGCGGGTAGTACGCCATGGAACGGGCAATTTGTTGCTCTGTTACCGTGCCACGGATGTTTATGGGGATGCGGGTAAGAAATTGCAGTGCCAGTAAAAACTCCATTGCAAGGGGCTCCTTTCGTAAAAAAACAGTTGGGTTGTTGATAGTTGGGTAGTTGGATAGGAAAAGATAAAAGCGGGAAATGCAAAACTGATTTGTGACTTTACCGTTCTTGCTTCCCTGCCCGCGAATATGCTACACATGCAATGGCATTGTAGTCTATCCCAAAGCATCAATCTTATTACCGCACCGGGGTGCAGGATTACACCTTCGGGGCTGTCAGGCTCAATAAAAGAAAATAATAGCAGTAGCCTTTGCCGAACCGGCGACATTCAAAACTCGCTGACGCTCAAACAAGTTGAATGTCGAACCCTCCTAATCGGCAAAGCCTTTTACGACCCTGAATGCCCCTCACGCCCAACCCTGCACCCCTTTTGCTACTTGTTGTAGGTTGCAGGTAGTTGGATAGGTGAAAGGATACCAGGTATTACTGTAGGGTAGGGCCTGGTGTGCCAGCATTCGAATATGTTCGGCATGTATAAACTTGCTCGTGGTTTTTCTTGCCTCTTGTTTCCTGCTTCTTGTTTCTTGAACTAAAAAACCCTCCCCCCGGGAATACCGGGGAAATGGAGGGTTGTTTTTTTATGGAGCGGGTGATGGGAATCGAACCCACACGACTGGCTTGGGAAGCCAGGGCTCTGCCACTGAGCTACACCCGCCTGATTTCCAGGTAGCGTTCCAGCTTACGCTTGACGCGCTGCAGGGCGTTGTCTATAGACTTAACATGCCGCTTCAGTTCGGCGGCGATCTCCTGGTAAGACTTTCCCTCCAGGTAGAGCATGAGCACCCGCCATTCCAGGTCGCTCAGAATCTCTCCCATCTTAAATTCTATATCATTGTATTCTTCCCGGTTAATCATTAACTCTTCCGGGTCTGTTATTTTTGTCCCCGATAGTATATCCAACAGGGTACGGTCTGAGTCATCATCATAAATAGGCTTGTTCAAAGAAACATATGAATTGAGCGGTATATGTTTCTGACGTGTAGCCGTTTTAATAGCAGTGATAATTTGACGGGTGATACACAGTTCGGCGAAGGCACGGAACGAGGATAGTTTGTTTCCTTTAAAGTCGCGAATTGCCTTATATAAGCCAATCATGCCTTCCTGAATAATATCTTCCCGATCTGCACCAATTAAAAAATAAGAGCGGGCTTTCGCTTTAACAAAATTCTTGTACTTGTTAATCAGGTATTCCAGGGCGATGCAATTTCCATCTTTGGCTTCTCCGGCTACTTCTTCATCACTTTTTTCCACGTACTCCTCGAGTTTGACTAGATCCATTTCTAAACATGTCCCATCGCTCTCCCGTAAGTCACGTGCCATTAAGACCACAAGCATCGCCTCCATTATCGTCTACCTTAACATATCATCACCCTTGCTATTATATCCTAAGGCTGAATAAGCGTCAAGCATTTTAGGTACTCTCTTAAGTACTATCATC
>SKTJ01000254.1 GCA_007122565.1 Syntrophomonadaceae bacterium
TGCTTTCAATATTGGAAAGCATTGACGCTTTTATCTATGTTGCGGATATTAAGACCCATGAAATTTTGTTTACCAACCGCTACGGCCAAAATGCTTATGGAGATATTGTGGGAGAAAAATGCTGGCAGGCTATCCAAGGCCAAACCGGGCCCTGCGATTTCTGCACCAACGATAAATTGCTGGATGATACAGGCCAACCAACGGGAACATACCAATGGGAGTTTGAAAACACAAAAAACAGCAGATGGTATGACTGCCGTGATACGGCTATACGCTGGATCGACGGGCGCATGGTGCGGCTGGAGTTAGCTACTGATATTACCGGCTATAAGCAGACGCAAACAGAACTCAAAAAAGAGAGAAATGAACTGGCAGGCTTAACGGCTGAAATGTTGGACACTACTGCCATCTGGATAGATTTGTTGGATGTAGATGGAAACGTGACTTTCTGGAACAAAGCAGCTGAACAAATCAGCGGTTATACAGCTGCAGAAGTAACCGGCCATGCCAGGATATGGGAATGGCTTTACCCTGACCCTGAATATAGGGCAAAAATCTTCGAAAAGGCCCAAAACATAATTCAGCAAGGCAAAAAGGCAGAGAACCTGGAAACCCGCATTAAAAGAAAAGACGGCCAGTATCGCACTATCCTGTGGCACTCCAATCAGCTTGTGCAGTGTGGGGAAATCATTGGCAGTATTGCATTAGGAGCTGATATTACTGAACAGAAGCGGGCGGCGGCGGAGTTTAGAAGGATATCCAATGAATATGAAACAGTTTTTCACGGCACCCAGAATGCCTTATTCCTGGTAGATGTTGTTAATGACAACACTTTCAGGTACATTAGAGGCAACCAGGCACACAGAAAAGCTACGGGGTTTTCTGTGGAGTATCTGAGCGGGAAAACGCCCCAGGAACTGTTGGGAAATGATGCAGGGGACCGTATTGCCTTGAACTACAGCAGGTGCGTGCAAACTGGGGTAGTTATCTCTTACGAAGAGACTCTGATTCTACCTGCAGGAAAACGGACCTGGTTTACAACATTAACCCCTATATTCATTCAAGGTAAAATTGCCTATATTGTTGGGTCTAGCCATGATATTACCGAACAGAAGCAGGCGGCCGCGGCCCTGCGTGCATCTGAAGAACGATACCGCCTCCTGGTGGATAACGTCAATGAGGCCATTGTAGTGGTCCAAGATGGTTATTTCAAATATGTTAATCCTGTGGCTGTCCAAATATTTGGCTGTTCTGCAGAGAAAATAATGGCTACTCCCTATCTAGACTTCATACATCCCGATGATCGGGATATTGTTTTAGAGCGGCGCAGCAAAAGACGGACGGGAGAGTTAAATGAAAGACCTTATACTTTCAGACTTATGGCTGCAGACGGCAGCCTAAAGTACATGGCAAAAACCTCAGTTCAAATAAACTGGGAAGGAAGCTCAGCTTCTTTAGGGTTTCTGCTGGATATTACAGAGATGAAAATGATGGAACAGGAGAGAATTAAAGCGGACAAGCTTGAGTCAATCGGTATCCTCGCCGGTGGGATCGCCCATGATTTTAACAATTACCTCGCTGCACTGCTTGGCAATACCTCCCTGGCCAAACTCTATACGGATAATCCCCAAAAAGTGCTAGAGAAACTGGAAAATATAGAGCGGGCAACGCTGCGCGCCAAAGACCTGTCCAATCAATTATTTGCCTTTGCCAAAGGGGCCGTACCGGTGAAAAAAACCGTTTCCCTAAAACAATCTATAATTGACAGCATCAATTTTGCTTTAAGCGGCTCCAATATCAGCTGTAACTATGCTATCGCCGAAAACCTTCACCTCGTGGAAATAGATGAGGCCCAGTTCAGTCAGGTATTAAACAATCTGGCCCTTAACGCGGTACAGGCCATGCCCGAAGGGGGTACAATCGGGGTAACGGCGGAAAACCTTACAATTGAAGCGGGTAACGGAGCTTCGTTTGTCCCGCTAGGGGCAGGAAACTATATTAAAATATCGATCCAGGATAAGGGGATCGGCATTCCTGAAAAATATCTGCAAAAAATATTTGATCCATTCTTTACTACCAAACAAAAAGGAAGCGGCTTCGGCTTAGCAACCTCCTACACCATTATGCAAAATCACGGTGGCAATATAGGCGTCACATCTGAAACAGGGGTGGGGACCACCTTCCACCTTTATCTGCCGGCCTCCACCCAAACCACCACCGCGACTGCCGTAGCAGAGAATATTGTCCGGGGCACGGGCAGGATACTTGTGATGGATGACCAGGAAGATTACCGCACAGTAACGGGAGAGGCTTTAACCACCTACGGCTACGAGGCCTCCCTTGTCAGGGACGGCGGGGAAGCTGTTGAACTCTACATGGATGCACTGCAAAAAGGCCGACCCTTCGACCTCATAATCATGGATCTAACCGTTCCCGGCGGCATGGGTGGCAAAGTTACAATGAAAGAATTGTTACAAAAAGACCCTGCAGTAAAAGCCATCGTCGCCAGCGGCTATTCCAACGACCCCATAATGGCCAATTTCCGCGACTACGGCTTTAAAGGTGTGATCAAGAAACCCTTTACCCTGACGGAATTATTAAAACTTGTTTATGATATAATTGGGTAATAATGCAGAATGCAATTAAAGGAGGAACAAATATGCCTTTGGCTTTCCGCTCAATTAACAGGGGCGAGATTGCTTTTGGATTTTTTAACATTGAAACGGATATGCTTTTGCTGGATCAGTATTTTTTCTTTGCCGGCGAATATTGTGATTTCATCGGAATGCTGGCTGAGGCGGGAGAGGATTCCATTCCTGAGTTCACCTGCACCATAGATTTTATTCGGGATCGCAAAAGTATTGGTGATTTAATGGGCGCTATTCATGGGGTTCGTTATTCAGGCTTCATCGGGGATGTCTATCGTCGTTTCCCCTTTCCGGACCGGCAGGAGGATTTTAAACAAAAACCTGAGGGTTTTAAAAAAAGGCAAGTGTTAGAGGAACTCATAGATTCCTATTCTGAAAAAACTGAAATAAGTTTCAGGGCGGATGCTGCATTGGCAAAGGTACAGATTGGAGAACTTCTTTTTACGAAAAATATTTTCCAAGAACTCATATTGTATGTCTGGCTGGGAGGAGCCCCCCGGTGGAAGGATGGGAAGCGCCCTGAGTATGTTTTGGAAATGAAAGAAAAGGTTGAGCATAGTAAAAACTGGTTGTTTAAAGGAATGCAATAGTTTAGGATTAACCCTGAAAATATGCCGACAATTTATTTTGGTGTGCCAGTGCTCCCTGAACTATATAATATACACAGAGAGAGTTTTTGCCGCATGGCTAAAACTCTCCTGCTTTTAGTTGAAGAATATATTGATAAACTTGCTGATTACGTCTGCACCTCCGATGATCGTGCCCACAGAACTGCCGATGTTGGCAAATATAACGACCAGTAAGATATGAGTTACCTTGTTGCGCCAGAAACCCCTGATCGTATGAATATCTTCAGACAGGCTCTCGAAGTCTTTTACACTCGGTTTCCTGATCAGGGCTTCCGTAAGTCCGGCAAACCAGCCTGCCGCCAGCAGTGGGCTCAGGGAACTGATCGGTGCGGCTACAAATGCTGTTAAAATGGATAGGGGGTGGGCTAAGGCGAGTATTGCTCCCAGGACGCCCAGAGAGCCGTTCCAGAGGACCCAGCTTAAGATCTGTTCTATGCCTGTGGCCCTGTCAACAGAAAAGGTCAAAACGATAATGGCGATAATAATGAGGGGGATGCTCCATGCAACTACCTTGGAAACCCTGGAAGCTGGTTTTATCCTGGAAAGTGATGCAAGATCATGGTCACCACTCAGTTCCTTCTTGATTCCCGGGATATGACCGGCGCCTAGAACGGCAACCAGTTTGTTGCCTGGAGCGGTCTTTATCTTTTGCGCCAGATATTTATCCCTTTCGTCGATCAGGATGGACTTGAGCAGGGGAAAGGAGCGGGATAAATCATCCAGAACGGTGCTCAGCATGTCCTGGGTTTTCAACTTTTCTAATTCTTCCTCGCTGATCTCTTCATCCAATACCATGCTCAGCATAAGCTGAAAAAACAGCTTTAACTTTCCCCACAGACCGATACTTCGCCATAAGCGGAGCATGGTTGTCTGAATATCCCGATCAGCCAGGCAGAGCGTGGCGCCAATCTCCCCGGCCGACGTAATACCCTGGATCATTTCCTGGCCCGGTTTTATGCCGAACTTATTAGCCAGTTTTTTCTGGTAGGAAGATAACAGCAGGTTAGCCAGGAGCAGAAAGGCCTTGCCTTCCTTGATAACCTTCACTATATCGGTGTTTTTCCACTTGTCCGTATCAGTTATGGACTGGTACCGGGACTGGCATAACTCCACGCATACGGTGTCAGGTTTTTCTGCTTCTATTATCTCTTTAACCTCGTCAACACTTTTATGGGAAACATGGGCTGTCCCGATCAGGATTAATTGGCGACCGTCAATTTCCAGTCTGTGCACGTTCTCGCTCGTCAACAGTTCACATCCTTAGGCTTGTTCAAGGTATAAAAGCGCAATCACTATCTGTGAATGTGCTGATAATTAGATTATACTATCACTACCGGATAACTACAATGCTTGTCAATCGCAACTAAAACTTGGCAGTAAATACTAAAGTGGAAAGATGAAGGAAAAAGGTTACTACTCAGGTATAATTTGCAGCGGGGTTCAGGATACCTGTTCGAAACCGCAGTCTCAAGTTAAAGATATAGGGGTTGCCTTTGCCGACCCGGCCACATTTTAAACTCGCTGCGCTCAGACAAGTAAAATGTGGAAACCCCGGTCCGGCAAAGCCTTTTGATCGAGCCTGAACGGTTACTCACAGGCAATCCTGAACCCCTTTGTGCTATTTTCAAGAGTGCTGAGTTGTTACGGAAAAAGATGATAGAGGGGAGGTTTTGAGCTTGCAACAGGACAAGCAAACTTCTTATGTCATACCTGCCCTGATGGTAGCAGTAATAGCCGTTTCCTTTTCTGCCGTACTGGTAAGGCTTTCGGCGGCACCACCCCTGGTGATCGCTGCATACCGCCTCTTGTTTACCACAGTTTTGCTCGCTCCCCCAGCTTTTTACTATCATAAAGAAGAGTTAAAGAGGCTAACCGGCAGAGATATCTTCCTTTCCGTATTAAGCGGCATTTTCCTGGCCGTTCATTTTTTTTCCTGGATCGCCTCACTGCAATACACGACTGTTGCTGCTTCCGTGCTCATTGTTTCCCTTCATCCAATTATCGTTGCGCTGCTGGGAAGGTATCTTTTAGGGGAAAAAATCGAAGGTGCTTACTGGTTCGGGTTGGTGTTGGCTATCCTGGGAATAGGAGTAATGGGAGTGGGCGACCTTTTGGCCGGCGCCGGCTCCTGGCCGGGTGGTTTGCTGGCACTGCTTGGCGCCGTAACAATGGCAGCTTATTTACTGGTTGGCAGGACTCTGCGCCAAAGTATTTCCACTCTTACGTACACGCTGTGGGTATATGGGAGCGCTGCCTCTGCTCTTCTTGTAGTGTCCTTCCTCACATCCACCCCCCTCTATCCTTTTTCAGGGCGGGAGTACATCCTTTTTTTAAGCATGGCCCTGGTGCCTACAATCATGGGTCATACGGTTCTCAACTGGGCTCTGGGAAAAGTCCCCACTTATTACGTCTCTCTGGCAGTTTTGGGTGAACCGGTGGGGGCAGGGCTTTTGGCTTTACTCATTTTAAAAGAGACGCCGGGGATCAGTCAGCTGATGGGAGGTGTGCTAATCCTGCTTGGACTGTACTTCGCAGTACGGAGCAACGAAAGGGGGAAGGGGTTGTTGTCATAGAGTTAGTCCGGTCTATCCCGACGGTTATCAAAGATCTTTATAGCTTTGGCTTAACTATATTGTACAAGGGGCAGGCCTTGCATTGTATATAGGAAAATAAGCCATCCGGTGTTATAATAGACATAAAGAATTACCCGAAACGACATACTCCTTAATAATTATAGTTACATAAAAAAAGGAGGTGAATAATATGGACCTGTTAATGGCTTTTATATTAATCGGTGGCATGGGGTTGGTATTCGGCAGCCTGTTGGCCATTGCTGCTAATCACTTCGCCGTTGAAGAAGATGACCGCGTGGAAACAATCCAGGACCTTCTGCCGGGGGCTAACTGTGGAACCTGCGGTTTCCCCAGCTGTTTAAGTTATGCTGAAAATATTGTGGCCGGCAATGTTGATGCATGTAATTGTGCTCCCGGTGGAAAAGAAGTGGTTGACAGTATAAATGAATTTATGGGCGTTGATTCTGTTGCCTGCAAAGCGAAACAGGTTGCGGAAGTTTATTGCCTGGGGTGTCGGGATGTGGCCCCGGACAAATTTGAATACCATGGTGTCAGGGATTGCAAGGCGGCTATGGCACACAGTGGTGGCTTCAAGGCTTGTGCCCACGGTTGCCTGGGACTGGGCACCTGTGCAGATAGCTGTCCCTTTGATGCACTGCATATGGGTGCCAACGGGTTGCCGGTAGTTGACCGGGAGCGCTGCACCGGTTGCGGTATCTGTGTGAAAGCCTGCCCCAAAAATATTATTCGCACTGTGGATGCTGATCGTGGTGGCAAATACGTTCCCTGCAACTCCAGAGACAAGGGGAAGATTGTGCGCCAGGTTTGCGAGGTGGGCTGTACCGGATGCCGTATCTGTGTCAAGGCCTGCCCTAGGGATGCCATTGTTGTTGAAGAGAACCTGGCTGTGATCGATAGCAGCAAGTGTGATGATTGCGGCATGTGCCAGGAAGCATGCAA
>SKTJ01000072.1 GCA_007122565.1 Syntrophomonadaceae bacterium
GCTTCGGTATAATGGGTCGTTCTGAAACCCAAGTATTTCTCACACTTGGATTGAACCCTCTCTATTTTACCTTTAATTTGACTGATTAACGAAACCAACTGTTCTTCATTTTGTCCCAGCTCTTTTATGCCGGCCTCTGCCTCTGTTTTCTGCCGCTGCAGTTCATTCAATTTATCCTTCTCAATTTCATTTATTTGCCATCTGTTACAATATTGCCGGCCATAATCAAGTGCTCTTTCCAGATTGTTTTTTCTCTCCCGGAGCTTTTCCAACTCCGTTTTCAGCCCTCCCAGAGCCTGATCACATTCTGTCAGTTTTTTCTCCAGCAGATCCCTTTCCTGTTCCTGCCGGTTAAGCTCTTTTTCTAAATTACGTAGCCCTTTTTCCCACTCCGGTTCAGATGCATAAGGATAGTAATTCTGGAAAAGAGCGACCTGCTGCTGGAGCTCCCGCACCGTCCGGTCGTCCCCATCCAGCCCCTTCATTTTTTCAGCCATTTCCTCCAGTTTGTCCTCGATGTTTTGCCGGTATATTTCTGCTTTTTCATCAGATACGAACAGCTCCAGGCCGCGATGGCTTAAAAAGTATAATTCCTTTAGCTCACTGCCGTGATGAAATTCTTCCCGGGAAATGAGGGGTACGGGAACAGCCAGTTCCCTCGCAACAGCCGGGGGGCGCCGTTTCAGATTTTCCAGGTGCGATGGTTCCACAACAACTGTATAAGGGAGCCATGGACGGGCTTTCAGCATCTCCTGCCGTTGCTCTTCCGAACAATCTTGCAGCAGTTCCACTGCTGGCTGCGCTGCCATGTCCCTGCCGCGGAGGATCTCCGTTACCCGGTCCACTTCCGGGTTGGGCCGGGGGACTCCATCACCGCTAAAAAGGTCCTGTTGTTCTTGCCAGTGCCTCTCTTCTTTCTGGAACTCATTGTATTCCTGCTTTATAATCTTTTCCTTTTGCGTGAGCCAGGCCAGGACGGCCTCTGCCTTCCCGGGAAAAGTACCCGTGAATCCCTGCTGCTTAAGTTCCACCTGCAGCTCCAGCCCCTGATCGCACCACTGCCCGTATGATTTCCGGCTTTCCTGTAGCTCCCTGCCAATTTCCTTTACGCGGTTCCGAGCCTCTGTTAAACTGTCCCGGATTTCCCCCAGCAGCCCATCCGCCTGCTCTATTTCCTGTGTTTTTCGTTTGAGCTTAACCGTGCCTTCCTCTAGTTCCTCCCCAACCTGCCGCAGCCCCTCTACCGGCGCGTATGTATCGAACTCAACATTTAGCTTCTTGAAATAAGCAGCCGTATTTCCCCGTAAATCTGCAAAATCCGTGCTGTTTTTGTTGAGATGATACGCTTCTCTTTCAATTCCTTCCAACCGCGTCCTGCTCTCGTTTATCGCCTCGTCGATCCTCGTTGCTTCCTGCTCCTGTTTATGTAAATCCCCTTTGGCCGCAGCTTCCTGCTGCTCAATCTCATTGATATTTTGCTGCAGCAGGGGCAAAGTTTCTTTCTTCAAATTATCAAAACGGTGGTAGAACTGGGAATCACCTGCCTTGGCCTTCTCCAACTGCTGCTCACACTCAGCCAGCCCGCCTCTTTTTCCCATAATCTGTTCCCATTTCTGGTTAGCCAGCAAGCGATCATAGTGCTGTTTGGCATTAACCCGCCGCTTTTGGGCAGTCTCCACCTGATCTTGCTTTTTTAGATGCTCCCCTTGCAGCTTCAGCCATTCACGCCTGTAACGCTCCACCGCAAACGCTTCTATCATAAATTTGGCTTTTTCAATCTCCGTACCTTTCTCCCCGGACAATTTAACAAGTTGCCTCAATTTTTTCTCCAGGCGGGGCAAGCCTGCAACAAGAGTCCGGTAAATGCGTACCTGTCTTTCCCTTAGCTCATCTCTTTGCTGCAAGGCCAACTCTACCGCAGCAAAGGATGTCATAAGCCTGGGTATCCGCTGTGAAAGTTCCCCCAGGGCATCACTCTGTACTTTTAGCTCCGGCAGTTCTATCGCCTGCCTTGCCACTTTGCGAAAAGCATCCTGCAGCGAATCCCGCTGTTCATTCCGCTCCAGCACTTCGTCGATCATGGGGATTAATAACTTATGCATCAGGGTGCGGGTCTTGCTGCATCCTTCAAAAAAATCTTCCACGCCGCCCTCGCTGTTATTAATCTTTAGCACATGCTCCCATTCCCGGGGCTCAACATTGTAACTCTTAAGCTTTCCCTGGTACTCTTGCTTCCGATAGGAGTGAAAGAGGGATACGGGGCTGTCACGCAGGATATCATTTAACTGCTTAAAATTCAGGTTTTGTCCTGTTTGATCCACCAGAGGGATTGACGCGATGTCCCAGCTATTCTTATCCGTGTACTCGTAAAGGTAGTTAAAGTAATCCATCTCCCGGTTTGCACTGCCCAGGCTCTCGGCAAAGCAGAAGCCCGTAAGCAGGAAATGGGGCATCTCACCATCAAGGCGCCATTCCACCAGCACATGCCCCGTAAATTTTTCCTTCTCCAGCAGTCTCCCGATACGGCGCTCCTGCAGTCTCACATTGGGTAGCACCACCTGAGAAATCAGGTGCAACAGCAGAGTTTTACCGCCCCCATTGGAGAGGAGCAACAGAGAGTTAAGCCCCCAGGGCTCAAAAATAGAATCGTGAAAGTAGCGGGACTGGCCACCACTGTCAAAATGAATGTTATGAATCCTGATCCGATTCAGGCGGGGCATATTCAGTCTCCTCCTCATTCGTATTCAGCTTAAAACGTATTGTCTCCAGAATTTCATTCTTGTGGTCCACGTTATTATAATAATTGCTCACCAGATTATGTAATCGTTCTTCCGGAAATACCTGCCTGTCCCGGACCAGGCGCACCAGGCCATGTTTCTGCAGAAAATCCATGGTCTTGAGCAGGTAGGCCAGTTGTGATTTGGAGCGGCGGTGCTGGTCAACATCGCTCTTCTGGTACGGTAAATCCAACCAGAACTCCGCCGGTTCCCGCAGGTTAACCCGGGTTTCGTCTTCCATAACCTCCACATATTCATCCCGGCCCAATTCCAGCAAGTTTTCTGAAACCAACTCCTGCAAGTCGGATAGAATCATACTTTCCCGCGCCGGAGCCGTGCTGTCTTCACTGTCATAAAATGCCGCCAGCATGGTCAGCACGATAAAGGAACAAAGGTAGAGTTCCCTGTTGGTCTCCACGCCCAGTTGTCGGCGCATCTCCTCATTGGAATAAGCAAAAATACCGCCTGTCCAACCAGTGGTGAGATAGAATTTATCCGTCAGGGTGATCAGCTTTACCTGGAAAACCGGTTCGATCACTTCCTTCCAAAGACTGATCACATCTTGATCAAAACGGACCCTGCTTACCAGCGCTTCATTGTTTTCCATGTCCACAACCGGTTTTTCAAGCAGTTCCTTTAACAGTTCCAGGGAAGTCTCTACCGTCTTCTGGCTGTAGTCCATCTGCCTCGCTCCTTCGCATCACCAGGTTTTTCACTTCAATACTGTGAGGCAGTTCCACTACCCCTTCTCCTAACTCTACCTGCACCCAACCAATTTTCGCCAGCTCGGGGCGCTCTTTCAACAAGCGGTAAAAAGCAAATTCCACCAAATCCTCATCTCCCGGCTCATACGGCCAGGGCAGCCTCGCCTGGATTTTCCGGCCCTGGTGCAGGAGCATCAGTAAATGGGCAAAAGCAGCAACATCAGCTTTTTCATACGTATCCAAAACATGTTGCTGCACCAGTTCACTGATGGTTACCGCCTCCCTGACAGTCAACATCTCTAAAATGCCTCCGAAAAATTGCTGCAGCAAAACAATAATTTCCGCCTTACGCTTCTTCTCTGCAAGCTGGTACTTTTCCCAGGCAGCCAGGTCCGGCTCGTCCGTCGCCTTTTCCAGGGGCCTCTCCCTTTCCCGGCCCAACAAGCGCTGCGGCGCCAGAAACGTCTCCGGACCGAGTAAACGGGGTGTTTTTGGCCGCATCAGGGGGAAAAGAACTGTTTTCTTCATTGCCTCACCGGGCGGATTACATTTCAAGACCGTGTCCAGAAACTCTTTCTTGAGGTGAAAGCGAACTATAAGCCCCGCATAGATGCTTTCCTGAAGCACCTGTCCCACCAGATTCTCCAAATCAGCCCGGTTACTGATCAGCTCCAGATGGCGTGTGGCAACATGAAGAAGCGCACTGCCCAGTCTGAAAATCTTCTCCAGGCGGCGCTCCGTCTCCGGGCCCGGTGGTTCTTTTTCCAGACGCTGCCTCGTTTCCCGCACCAACTCCCGTAAATTATCGAATATATCCTGTTCCCTTTGCAGTTGCTCTTCCATTCTCTTTAACAGCTTCATATAATCGGTTGAACCGAGGGACTCGATGACATTGCGGCGCACATGCTCCCGTTGCCGCCTGCACTCATCCTCAATCCCCTCCACGGCCACCTCAAGCTCATTAACCGTTTTCAGAGCCCCATCAAATATGCCGCGGCGGATCTGCTGGTCCAGATACAACTGCATCACGGAAAAATGCAGGTCCCGGTATATTTCCCGCGACTTGAAGAGCAATTCCAGTCCCTTCTCGGTTAGCCGCAATACAACTGTATCACGGCCAAAGAGATTAAGAGGCCTTTGTTCCAGCAAACGAAACTTTACCTGCTCTTCCCCGCCGTCGAATGGATTGAGGAACGAGTAAACAAAAGGGCTGCCCCTGTTGGTAATTTCATCCAAGAGCTTGCGGGCAACCTGCAACTCTTCCTCCCCCTTTGTTTCTGCTCCCATTATACGGGGCAACAAGCGGCAAATAAATTCCTCACAGTCTTCGTAGGTGCAGTGACTGTGACTGAGCATTTTTTCCAGCACAAACAGCAGCAGGCACACCCCCAGTTCAAAACCATGATAGCCGGAAAGGGATGTTTTTTGCTTTAATTCATAGAGGGGGAAGAAATCAAACATTGAAGCCAGACGCTCTTTGTAGCCATCCGCGGGGATGAAGTCCACCCCTTTCCCGTCACTAAAATAACGGTCGCGGTCAGCCGGCGTTGCCTCAAACCTGAATTCCTTCTGCAAACTCAAAGTTCCACCTCCCCTATTTCAGCCATCCTAGATGCTGAAAGTGCCTCCTGGGGTATCATGTAGCCCCCCGTCCATAAGCTGATGATTCCTTCCCTTAAGTCCGGGGGGGAATTCGCACAAGCAAGCTTCAAATTGCCCATATCAGACTCAGTAACTTGCTTTTCCAAAACCCTGCCCATTCCCTGCCTTAACAGCAAAGAATATAAGGATTCTGCCAATTTTATTTCCGGTATCACCCTCACTGCCGTGCCACCTGAATCCAGGTTACGCTTGTTTACCGCAAATAATAAGCGGCAATAGATATTTATACCTTCCGGATCAAGATCGCCAAAATAAAAAAGCATGGCCCTTTTACCACATATCCAGGGGATTGAATCTAAAAATGGCCAACTCCCGGTGATCTTATTCCCCTCACCATAAATAATTAAATCAAGAGAAGGCGACAAACGGAGGTATCCCCTTTGCTGCAGGGATGAGAATGTCTCAAACGTATCCTTGTTCTCAATTATTAAGCCGTAAATCAAAGCCCGGGAACCGGTATCATCCCTTAATTGCCGGTAAAAAAACGGCTCGGCCACTTTGTAACAATGTAAATCCTCCAGACTTATACTGATCCTGCTCAAAAGCTTGGCCCCCGCCGCAGATGAGAGAAACTTCTCATCACCAGTCAAGGCAAGGGAGCGCTCGTTAACAGTATCCCATACCCGGGGCTCTTTACCTGTGTTTTCAGATAAGTACCGGTCTATGCTTTGCAGGATCTCATAATAGTGATGCAGTTCAGCGTTATGGCGGTGGAAGTAACTTAAATCAATTGCCGACTGAAAGCTGAATATTTCAGGGGAAACCACGGCATTTATTCTTTCCAAACGGTACTTTGCAGCAAGGGGCGGCACCCGCCCATTGGACCCGGAAGCCTTAACGGGGCTTAAAACCGCATCGCCAACCAGCTGCTTAACCGCACCGGCAAAAGATGCATAAGCTCCCCCCCGTTCCCAGGCATGCTCCCCCATTAACATTATTACTTCCGTCTCAAGTTCCCTGCTGTTGATAAACTTCCGGGGGTAATTTTCAATAACTTTTTTCAGATATTCCTGCAATGCCAGCCCTCTTTCAAAACAGACTCAAAAAAATCACTTCGTATTACAGATCCTGACAAGTACCTCCCACGTCACTCTTGTTTCAATCAAAATAACGCTTAATCTCCTCCCAGAATCTTTCGTGGCTGCCAAGCCCAACTATATAGATTACCCGTTCTCTGGTATCTATGGAATAAGCAACCCTGTATCTTGTCCCCTGGTAATAGAAGCCGTGTCCAAAAATCCCCTTAAGACTGCCAACTTTGCTTTTTTGAAAAGGATGAATAGAGATCTCCTGTACGCATTGTCTGAAGGCTATAAGGAGCTCGCGCTCTTTAATTTTACGTAATTGCTTTTCCGCACGTGGGAGAAGAATGACCTTATACATCATCATCCAGCAATTCCTTAAAGACGTCTTCAGCGGCTCGGCCGGCACCCGCTGCTGCATCGCCCCGGGCTTCATCCAACAAACGCTCCAGCGACCGGCTGGCTTTTTCCTTCCTGGCCTCAAATTGTTTCAGCAGATCCTCACCAGTGTAATTTTCAGCCACCAGTTCTTTAAGAATATCTGTGGAAAAGTCCCAGAAATCATCTTGACGAACCGGCTCAATCACA
>SKTJ01000200.1 GCA_007122565.1 Syntrophomonadaceae bacterium
ATAGCCGCTAAACCCCAAACCTGCCAGGAAAGCAAAGAACAGCAGCCAGAAGTAAGATGTACTCCATCCCCACCCCAGCAGTGCCAGGGAGAAAACAAATAAACCTGCTGCCAGAATCTCTGTTGTTCTTCCCGAATAGTCTCCCCACATGGCCACCGGCAGTTGGGCCAGAGCGGAAGAGAGCGTAAAAAGGCTAATGATGGTAGCCACCTGCATAGTGCTTAGCCCGAACTCCAGGGATATGACCAAAAGGAGCGCCGGCAGGATAACAGAGTAACCATCATTAGCCCCGTGTGAAACTAACAGGGCAGCTATCTTACTTCCTCTGGATTGCAGCAAGCACCTGACAACACTCATCCCTGTTCAACCCCGTAACGATAATTAAATTGCGCTCCCTGCTCTTCGTAAGCATTAATGCTTTTCAGAGGGCTATCAGGTAAAGGAACTTCTATCTTATAAATTGCAGGCAGAACTTCTTCAATCATAGCAACACTTCCTACTCATTAACTGCACTTCTTTACATCCTTCAAAATTTCTTCGGCGGATTGATAAATCAAGTGCAATTATAACACGAACTCATCACATACACACACATTCCCGAGTCAAAACGTGGCCAGTTACAGGTAATGTAACTAAAGCCTATATATGCATAAATTATAGGCTGCTCGTTTCATCACCTGAGCAGCCTATAATTTATTGCCAATGTTTATATAGGCAAGACCTGAACACCAAAAACTTAGCTTTCCCTCTGTGCCAGATAAGTCACAAGGTCAGCCCTTGCAATAATTCCGGCAAGTTTTCCTTCTTCGTCCACTACCGGAATGCGGTTAACATTTTTCTTGTTCATCAGGTTGGCAACTTCAGCGATATACGCGCTTTTTTTCACCGTATGTGGCTTGCGCGACATTACTTTTTCCACTTTAACATTGGAAAGCAACTCATAACCTTTCTTAAAGGAAGCTATATCATCAACATCTGTATGTGGCGAAACCCAGCCCGAGGACCTTAACAAGGGAATGACGTGAAGAGTGCTGGCATAATTCACAATATCCTTTTCTGTAATAACCCCCACCACTTTATTATCCGCATCCACTACTGGAAGGCCACTTATCTTACTTTCCGCTAAAATATTAATTGCCTCTTTCAGGGTCACCTCAGGACTAATGCTAATAACAGGAGTCGTCATTACACTAGATGCACTATATGAAGCATAAGACATTAATACTTCCTCCTTTTGTTAAATGTTTTACATAAAGTTTGAGTTCTATGAGATAATTCAACAAATAACGGGCTTTTCCTACAGGAGTAATTTCTTCATCCCTTCCCTACATCCAATTGGGATAAAAAAAGGTCATCTCTATCACGTTCATTAATATTCCAGGCCATATTCGATCTTTCAAGAAAAACTTATTTCTTTTCTTCTAAAAAATTCGCTGCCGACCACCCTATTATTCCAGTAACGGTGTCTTCTACTTCCCACCAGGTGTATCCATCTTTAATCAGTCTGTCTTCATGTTTGTTTATGATTTTGAGTACTCGCCCTTCTGAGACGCGATCGAGAACATCGTCTTCTGGCTTATCTTTTGTTCCAGCACTTTTACGAATTGCCAGAGAGCTTCCCGGTTCAACCGTTACTATTGCTTCAACCGGTTCAATAATTATTATTTCTTCTGTTTCAGCAGGAGCAATTTCAGGCTCGGGTTCAGATATCTTTGGAGTTGCACAGCCCATAACTGATAAAGCTACACCAATTATTACAACCCAAATAAGCCCTCCTCTAGAAAAACCAGCGGAATGTACATTTTTTGTTTGGTCAATATTCTTTAAAACCATATATTCATTCCCCTAAAAACTTATTGTAGCTTATTATTTCCTACATGTTTTTATTTTACAATAAGATTCTTCAAACTTTTCAAAAAACCTGCAAGAGAAAATATTACTTCCATTTTTTTTGTTGGCAAAGTTTCCTGGCTGACAGGAATACCGGGAAAAAAGAAAATTTGGGATGAATGGTAAAAATTAGGAGTATCCCCGGTTTAAATAATATGGTAATATAGACCAAAGGTCCCTGAGGAGGAAAACAATGCCGCTATTGGGAAAGGTATTGGTGGTCGATGACGACCAAAACGTCCTGGAACTCGTCAAGTTATATGGTGAAAAGGAAGGCTTTGAAGTCATCGGAATAAACGACGGTGATCTGCTTCTGCCTGCATTCGACCGGGAGAATCCCGATGTGGTAATATTGGATATTATGCTACCGGGTACAGACGGGCTTACTCTGTGTCGCAATTTAAGAGCGGTACGCATGATTCCTGTCATCATGCTTACAGCCAAGGGAGAAGAAGCTGACCGCGTTCTGGGACTGGAAATGGGGGCCGATGACTACGTTTCCAAACCTTTCAGCCCCAGGGAGTTGATAGCCAGAATCAAAGCGGTACTGCGCCGCACCCATCCTGTCGACATGAAAACAAACTGGCAATTGAAATACCCGGGGTTGGAAATCCAGCACGATACCAGGAGGGTTTTCGTTGATGCTAAAGAAATAGAAGTTACTCCAAGAGAATTCGATTTGCTCTATTACCTGGCTCAGAATCCCCGTCGCGTTTTCACCAGGGATAAACTGTTAGAGGCAGTCTGGGGATATGATTACTTCGGTGAACAGCGTACAGTGGATGTCCACATTCGCAGGCTTAGGACAAAACTGGCACCCCTGACCCATGAATATTTGACAACTGTTTGGGGGGTAGGATATCAGTTTACACCTCCTGTCAAAGGAGGGGAAACTACTTCGTGAATACCAATCTCCAGCAGGACAAGGAAAGAATTCATTCGATAATCCGTACCGTGCGGGGGCTCTGGTTCACGCTCAGGCGCTTGCTGCGGGAACAATTTAACAAAAATATTTACACCAGGATATTGTTTACCAATGTAACAGCCTTTGTTATCGGCCTGATTGTCCTGATGATGTTGTCCAACCTTATAGTGAAACAGTTAACCTATGAGCAGGCCGAACAGGAGCTGTTACGTAAAGCCAAACGAGTAAATTTTGCCTTATCCCAACAAACGGACCAGGTATGGGGGACTATTCCTGACGAGCAAACGAGTGATCAGGACCAAGGCAGACAGGAATTTATAAGATTTTTGGCCGATATTTTTGATGCCAGAATTACAATTTTTGATGGGGTAGGAAGCATTGTAGTAACCTCAGCACGGCAAGAAGTGGGGCCCGGAAGCAAGATAGAGGACAAATTTCTCGCAATACTCAGTGAAGATGAAATTATGATTACCCAAACTGTAGATCGGGAAACAGGTCAGCTTGTCTTTGTCGCCGCTATCCCGATGGGTAATGACAAAGACGCCACTGTTGAAAGTGGTATTCTACTGCAAACGAGGCCATCCAATTTCGACCTTGCTTTTAACAAAATGCGTTCTTATCAGGTTATCGGGGGAATGGCCATACTGGTGATTCTTATTATAGTTTCCATTTACCTGGCCATGCATATTTCCAGGCCGATTTCTAATTTGGCCACCACCGTGGCGGAGATCAGCAGGGGTAGTGATGTTTTGAGCGTTGAGGACCAGCCTCTTGAGGAAATCAATGTCCTTGCCGTCCAACTCAATAAGCTGGCGCTGAGATTGCAAAAGATACAGAGCGAAAGTAGCAAGATTGAAGAAGATAGATCCCGACTGTTTGCGGAGATATCACATGAATTACGTACTCCACTAACAGCAGTCCAGGGTTTTGTTGAGGCTATTCGCGACGGTATGGTACAAGATGAAGCTATACTGGAGAGATATTTAGATACAATTTACACGCAAACCGTTCATATAACAAGGCTGGTAGATGACATATTAGCATTAAGCCGACTGGAAAGTGGTAATATCACCGTAGAAAAACTGCCAGTCGACTTGATAACTCTTACCCAAGGGGTAACCAGCTCGATGGAGAGTCTGGCCCATAGTAAGAATACCTCGATCCTATTGGAGAAAAAAACTGAGAAAGCCATTGTCCTTGTGGACGTTGACAGGATGGAGCAGATTATCAGGAATTTGCTGAAGAATGCTATCAGAGCAACGGAGAACGGTAGCATCAGGGTTGGAGTGGAGACCTTACAAGATGAAGTGTTACTAACTATTAAAGATAACGGTATAGGTATACCGCCAGACGACCTGCCACATATTTGGGATAGATTTTACCGGGTAAAGAACCAGCGTAGCAATCATATTCAGGAAAAAGGGACTGGCCTGGGGCTAGTCATTGTGAAAAAGCTTATTCAGTTACAAGGCGGTAAGATAGATGTTATAAGTCAATTGGGAAAGGGAACGATTTTTTGCATCCGCTTTCCCTCCTATTTTTAGATATAGTCGGTCTCCCCGGTTATAAAGTTGGAGTCTTCAAGCGCAATATCAAATATGTAAATAAGTTAAAAAGATCCCAGCAGTTTTACCAGCTGATCTGTTGGGATTTTTTGCCTCAATAGCTGCTCCGGGATTGCTGGCCTTTGTAACATTTGTTAATATTTTTGTAAAGAATGTTTAAGATTTGGTAAAAGTCAATTAACATTACTATGATATTATTAATTCGAGAGGGGGTCTTTTAAAATGAAAGCAACGGGTGTCGTTCGCAGAATCGATAGCTTGGGCCGGATAGTAATCCCAAAGGAGGTTAGGAAGACTTTACGTATACGTGATGGTAATTTTTTGGCAATCTTTATAGATAGTCAGGGTGAGATTATCCTGAAGAAATACTCCCCTATTAATGAATTGGGCGATTTTGCCAAAGAATATACCGACTCATTATACGAAGCCATTGGCCATATCACCTGGGTTACTGATCTGGATGAGGTTATTGCCGTTTCCGGATGCTCCAAAAAAGAGTTCCTAAATAAGCGCATCAATACAGCTGTGGAAAAGGTAATGGATGGACGAAAAGCAGTACTGATCACTCAGCCTGACCGTCACTCCGACTGCTCAATTTTTGCGGGAGAAGAGGGAGAGTACAGTTACACAGCAGCGGTCATCGCGCCCATAATAGTCGAGGGCAATCCAATTGGGGCAGTGATTTTAGCCTCCAAAGACCCAAATGCCAAGTTTGGCGATTTGGAGCTTAAGTCCGCGGTAACTGCTGCTTCTTTTTTGGCTAAACACATGGAACAGTGAATGGAAGGTAGCATGCTACCATTTTGCTTGAAGATGATCCACTGGTCCCACTGTCCAAGAGCAAACCACGGAGACCCAGCTTACTACTGCTGATGGTAAAGGCAGTAGATAACGCTGGGTCGATTCTATTGTTGCTATTTACTATTCCGGAAGGTCCCCGTGACAGGTCTTTTCTTCTTTTAATTTTGCCAACTGCTCATTAAGATTTCTTATCTCTTCCAGTAGTTCCAGGACAGTATCGTTTTTTTCTATCTTAGATGCATGGGATAATCCTGTTTTGTTATCATGTAATTCTTTATTTACGGACAAAATTTCTTCAGCTTTCCTAAATAATTCAGACTTATGCCAGGCAAAATTGACTACGTTTGGAGCAGGATCCGGTCCAAAGTCGGGCTCTTTACTCTCGTCGGGTAACCGGACCCTTCCTTTTTGCTTCAATGGTATTTCAAATCTACCCCTTCGATAAACTCTATGGACATTCTTATCTGCCAGAATCGTGTCATAGGAGAAAAAATTGCATTTTCCCTTTTTTATAATATATGCACCCCTGTCTGTTACTACTAAGGTTTCATCCTTCATTCCCCTTACCAGTGCTTTGATATCTTCAGAAATTCGAATATTTTTATCAATAACATTTCTAATACTTCCGGGAACATAATCAAACACTATAGAATCTGCTAGAGAACAGACGGTTCTTTTATCCGGCATTACATATCACTCCCTATCTCTATATTCTTTAATTATTTCCTATTGTCAACAACCCCGTCCCCGGGACACTCCCCGGACACTCCCCGGGACGCTTCCTCTTCTTCGTCTTCTTTCAACAACACATCATAAAAATCCTGCAATATCCATGAAAGGATTGAGCTGACGAAATCTTAATTTTTAATAATTCTACCCATATTATTCCTCTTCATTTTCCTCTTCCTTGGAATCATACCCTGGGAAAGATTTTTTCTTCCCAGCTTTTTTGCAATACCTTCAACAATGCCACCGCTCATACCGGCTACCCCTTCCACTTCTGTGGCAGCCTGCAGTAATTGCCACAACATTGTTTGTTATATAAGTAGTTCCACTATCTGAAGATAAGCCTTTAAAGGTTTTTTCTGCCATTATCTTTCATCCATTATTTAAAAAGGTCAGGGTTGCGGCAAGATCGAGCAGGTGTCCCCTGCATGTGGTTTTTCGTGCAGGGGACACCTTATCCGTTTCAGGGTCATAGCTGCCCCTGATAACTACCTCCTACGTAAGCATGAATTAATATACTTCTTGGAATTTACCTTCAGAATCATGGATCATCACTTTGACAGGTTTGTTTTTTGACATCTTTTTTACCTTATCCATAGCTTCTTCTTTTGTGTCGAGAATAAAATATTCGTTACCACCTACTTGTTTAATAATCCATCTATCACCATCAGGAAGAAGATGATGCGTAAAATCTGAGCTGATTGTTCCTCCCCGACGCTCAAACCATTCTTTCGCTCGAGAAATGGCGATAGGAATTGCTCTTGCATCTTCATAGCCTTCTTCCACTAATTTGTTCGCTATTTCAATAGCCTTATCTCTTACAGG
>SKTJ01000011.1 GCA_007122565.1 Syntrophomonadaceae bacterium
AATGCGACAGGGGACGGTTCTCCTTGTCGCACTATTTATTTGATTTGTTTATTTTAAGAAAAATATCAAGGCCAAAGCGTGAAATGCGACAACGAGAACCGTCCCCTGTCGCATTTTATTGACTTTAGACTGTCATATGTTGTGGGACAAGCGGCATATTAATAAATGGTAACTTGAATTGGGGGTGGGTGCTGTGGAGTTTTTAAGTAAACTTTCCCGGAAGATGCTGGGACAAAAGAAGGAAATAGTAAAAACAGAGTCTCCTCAGGAATATGATGTGCTCGTGGAGAATGCCAGGCAGGAGTTGCAAACAGCCCAGTCCCTCTTCAATCATGTTAGCGAAAAGGATTTGATCGATTACGCAATCTTTAAAATGAACGCGGCGGAGCGGCACTACATGTTTCTGTTGAAAGAGGCACGCCGCTTGCGTTCCAACGTGCCAGAGGAAGGAGGGACCCCGGACTGGGGAAAATAATGGGCCCATTGGAATTAAATCAGATTATCGCTATATTTTTCGGTTTGCTTGTAATTTATGTGATGGCCCGTCTTCTCTATTTGCCCGCAAAAATATTGCTTGGATTGATTGGAAATACTGTGGTGGGAGGCGGACTGCTGGTTCTTTTTAATGTTGTGGGGACTTACTTTGGCCTTGGTATCGGCATTAATGTGCTTACCGCACTGCTTGTGGGCTTGCTGGGAATACCAGGAATCTTTCTGCTGATGATACTCCAGAGACTCAGCGCTTAATGTTTAGCGTAGCAGTGCGGCGATATTTTGACGGTTTGCCTGGGTGAGAGGAAAGGTATGCTGATTTTTGGCAAGCGTTTCCTTAACCTCTGTCATTACCCGCTGCGCATAATCGTCGTCCCGGATGGCAGAACTGGAGGCAGTGATATTCTCCACAGCTACCAGGTTGTGGGCGATGGCGGCAACCAGCTCTTTTTGCCGTGTGGTTAACTTCTGCCGTTGCTCCTCCATTTTTGCGGAATAATTTGCCAACTTTATGTCAAGATCATTTTGCTTAAGCGTCTTTGCTTCATTGCTTGTTTCTTCAGTTTCCGGTATAACCGCAGCGGGAGAACGCTCTGCACTTGTGAAATCAGGTTTGAGTTTCGCCAGCATATGCCGCACCTTTCCCAGGTTACGGTAAAGCAGATCCATGTTTTCCGTTTTCCCTTCATCGTCTTGCTGTCGCAGGAGTTGCCTGATCTGCTGGTAAAGTTTTTCTGCTTCTGCCAGGTATTTCTCTTCCTTCTGCAGGGAAGACAACTCTTCCTGTGCAGTGTGAACCTGTGCCAGATGGGCTCGCATCCGCGTGCCCATTGTATCCGAAACGCCAGTTTTCCGACTACATTCTTCTTCTCCCGGGAGTGGCAGGCTCCTCCTTGATGCCGGCGGTGTGTTTTTATTATCGCCAGCCCGGGGCGCCTGGCCTTCCTGTTGTAAAAAAGGGTAGGCTCTAATTTTCATCCCCGTACGCTCCCTTCCGACTGTTAGCTCATTAAAGTATACTACAATATGTTCCAAGGAGCAAGAATATTTTGGTAACGCATCATCTCTGAAGGTGACGTTTAATTACAAAAGCCCGGCACAAGTTACCGGGCTTTTTGGATCAAAACATTGTTGTAAGTGTAACATGGCTTATTTTACGATGAAGACTGATGCTTTGGCACAATGGGCTACGCGGTTGCTTACACTGCCGAGAATCAATTCTTTTATTTTCCCCAGTCCCCGGCTACCGAGGACGATTATATCATAATTTCCTTCCTCCGCCACATCACAGATCACAGTGGACGGATGGCCCGCTTTGAATATTGTTTCCACTGTTAACCCTTTTTCTGCAAAGTGTTTCTTTGTTTGATCCAGGATCACCTGGACCTCTTTCTCCATTTGCTCCCGGTAGAGAGCTACCAGTTCCTGGGACAGACTGGCCGGAATTTCCGCAACGGAGATTACACTTACATCAGCCTCAAGTGCCCTGGTAAGACGAATCGTTTCATCAACCACCTTTGCAGCGTGCTCAGAACCATCGGTAGCCACTAGAATTTTTGTCATTTGGTCCCCTCCAGGTATTAAATAAATTCATTTAGTATAAGCCCTTCTACATGACCTTTAATCATTGGTTGTTAATCTTATAGCAGAGGCTGGTGCGGCTTTTCACGCCCATTTTTTTATAGATATTCTGCAGATGTGTTTTTACCGTGTGGAAACTGACAAAGAGTTGAGCGGCGATTTCCCGGTTGTTCAACCCTTTGAGGACAAGGTCAAGCACTTCATTTTCACGCTTGGAGAACATGCTCCTTAAGCTGTTGTCTTTGTTCAAGTAACCCTGTAAAGAGAAATCAGCAGGAAGAATACAGGCCGTGTAAAACTCCTTACCTTGAAGCTGATGGTAGACAGCAGGCAGAATATTAACGGTAAACTGTTTTAAGGAAGGGGAAAGCATTATTTTTTTCAGCCCTGGTTGCCATTCTCTTTTCTCTCCGAAAAGCTGTGCCATAAAATGATTAGCAGAGTTCCTGTGGCTGTTGGCAGATGAAAAACCATGACAGATCTCTATGGCAGCATCATTGATATAGTGGATCTTCAGGGAACGATCAAAGATAATCAACCCGATGGGCAGATAACGTGAACTTTCAAAAAGCTCTTTATGTATCTGCGAGTCGGCCATTTGTAAATTGCCGGCCAGAGTGCGGGAAAGATGAGCGGAGATGTTTTGTAATGTATTAATCTCAGTAAGGGAAAATCCTTTTTCCCTGGCGGAGCGATATAGACCAATCACGCCGATCGGCCGATTGTCTTCCACGAGAAACATGGCTATTTCGTGATAAATATCCTGAATTTGCAGGAAATCGTTGTAATACTCCGTTTTTACAAACTTAGGCATTGGCATTATATCTGTAACAGTAAGGACGTATTTCCGCAAAAACCGGTTTCCCACTTTCTGTGGATGGAAGATGTCCCGTTTACAATAGTATTTATAATAGGGATCTAAGAGGTCATGATCTATGTTCAGGGTAACTGGTGCATGCATATTTCCCTGATTGTCAGCCAGGAAAAAGGTTCCCCGCTGGTAACCAAAGATCTCCTTGAGGGAAATTAGTACCTGCCGTCGAAAGTTTTCCGGAGAAGTAAGGGTCGAATCGAGAAAATCGAGGATACGGGAACACTCTTCCTGCGGCAGATTCCTTGCTTGCATCTGTTAAACCTCCCGGGCGAAAAGCTGTAACGCAAAACAAACCGGGCCTTCCCGGCAGAGTAAAAAAGCATTAATATATTACTAGTATGTCATAAAATATGCCTTACTGCAAGTAAGAATTCTTTAAAATCCAAATAAATATATGAAATATTTGAATTTTTCCTGCCAAAATTGGTCCTTTTTTCTGATAGCAATATACGAATGCCTGTGAGATAATAGATAAACAATTTTAAAATAAGCAAAAAATGTGCAATAAAAAATTACTTTGAGCCCCCCTTAATTATGTCTTGCGGCATGTCATAAGTTATTATAATATACATTTAAGGGGGAAAAAAGGAGAGAAAAATTTATGCAGTATAAAGGGATTACGATCGGAGTGCTCCGCGAGATTATGCCTGGAGAAAAGCGGGTTGCGGTGATACCGGAAACGGCCCGGCAGTTTGTGGAAAACGGAGCCACTGTTTTGGTAGAGAGCGGTGCCGGTGAGGGTGCTTATTTTCATGATCAGGATTATCTTACAGCCGGTGCACGCATTGCTCCTAATGCCGACGCGGTTTACAGTAATGCCAATGTCTTTCTTAAAGTAAAAGAACCTATTTTCAACGAAGCGCTTGGCAAACATGAGGCTGAACTTTTTCCAAGGGAAAGCGCACTGATTAGTTTTCCCCATCCCGCAAATGTATTGAATCATGATATGGTAAAAATGTTGAGTGACAGAAATATCACAAGTTTCACCCTGGATAGTATTCCACGCATTTCACGCGCGCAAAAGATGGATGCCCTCACTTCCATGAGCACGGTGGCCGGCTATAAAGCTGTTCTTTTTGCCTCCGATCAACTGGCCCGCTTTATTCCCATGATGCCCACCGCTTTTGGTGTAATCAAGCCTGCACAATTTTTGGTAATCGGCACCGGTGTGGCCGGTTTGCAGTCGGTGGCAACAGCCCGGCGTCTCGGGGCAAAAGTGAAAACGTTGGATATCAGGCCCGATGCCAATGAGCAGGCCGCCAGTCTCGGTGCAGAGGTTATTCCTTTTGATATTCCCGGGGAACTTGCTGTGGGTAAAGGGGGATATGCCCGGCGTCTTCCCGAGGAATGGTATGCGAAAGAACGTGAAGTGCTAACCCCTCATGTTCAAAACAGTGATGTGATTATTTTGACAGCGCTGATTCCGGGACAAGTGGCCCCCATTCTGGTAGACAAACCAATGGTTGAAAAAATGAAAAAAGGGTCAGTAATCGTGGACATAGCGGTGGATCAGTGTGGTAACTGCCAGCTAAGCGTAGCCGCTGAAAACCAACTTTACAATGGTGTTTTAATCAGCGGCATCACCAATATCCCAGCCACACTTCCCGTGGATTCAACATGGATGTTTGCCCAAAACATCATGCATTTTGTGCAATACCTTGCCGTAGATGGTAAGATTAACACGGACAGCAGTGATGATATTATTAAGGAAACGCTTGTAACAATTGATGGGAAAATCGTGCACAGGGGCACACTCCAGTCTATGGAACAAACAAAGACAAGTAATTAACAGGTATACGCAGGAGGGTATTTTTGTGATTTTACTCGTGTTATTCATTATCCTGATTGCATCCGCATTGCTCGGCTACAGGGTTATTTCCAAGGTTCCGTCCCTTTTACACACTCCCCTCATGTCCGGTATGAATGCCCTTTCGGGGATTACACTGCTCGGGGCTCTGGCAGTTTATGCCGCATCCCTGCCGGGAGCAAGGATCGGTGCCGCCATCGCCCTGGTTCTGGCCATGATTAATGTAGCTGGAGGCTTCTGGGTGACGGAGCGGATGTTGCGTATGTTTAAGAAAGATAACCATCTTCAGAAGGAGAATTCGCTGTGATTATAGTGGACACTCTGGTAGCCGTTCTATTAATAGTTGGATTTCTGGTTGGGATCCGCTTAATGCAATCACCCCGGACTGCTCTTTGGGGAAACCGTCTCGGTGCCCTTTGTATGTTGCTGGCAGCCCTGTATACAATGCACCGCACCGATTTAATCCTGAGTCCTATGCCCTGGGTGTATATTGGACTCGGCGGCATCATGGGTCTTGTGCTGGGTCAGCGGATTAAAATGATCCAGATGCCCCAGATGGTAGCTCTCTTAAATGGTTTAGGAGGCGCTGCCTCAGCTCTTGTCGCCGGAGTGGCAATCATGATTTATATCACCGAAATATCCTTGCTGTTCTGGTTCACAGCGGCGCTGGCCCTTGCCATAGGTGCTTTGACTTTTAGTGGTAGCATTGTGGCGGCATTAAAACTGCAGGGATGGTTAGTGCAGCAACCTCTTTTCTTCAGAGCACACCAGCAGCTGCTACGGGGATTATTGTTAGTGGGTGTTGTGCTAATTTTGTACAGTACATTTATGCCTGGCCTCCCCCTGTTGTTTGCTGGTATTGTCCTTATATTTGCTGCCTATGGGGTGCTAATGACCTTACGTGTGGGCGGAGCGGATATGCCGATCATTATTGCAGTGCTAAATTCTTTTTCCGGGGTTGCTGCCTCCGTATGCGGCCTTGCTGTAAATAATGGACTATTAACCGGCGTCGGTGCGCTGGTGGGGGTTGCCGGCCTGGTTTTAACCCAGTTGATGTGTCGTGCCATGAACAGGAATCTCGCCGCAGTCCTGGGAGGTTTTGTGCGCCCTGTTACTGCCGTGAAATCTGAACCAACAACAGAAAAGGAACCCGCCGCACCGGCCGGTGAGGGCCAAATTCCTGCATTATTAGAAGCGGCGCAAAAAGTAATTATTGTCCCCGGTTACGGGATGGCCGTAGCCCAGGCACAACAATCGGTTAAGGAACTTATTACCGCCCTTGAAAGGAATGGAAAACAGGTAAAAATAGGGGTACATCCCGTAGCGGGAAGGATGCCCGGCCATATGCACGTATTGTTGGCCGAAGTGGGGATTGAGTATGATATGTTATTTGACATGGATATGATCAATCCTGATTTTCCCCACACAGACCTCGTTATTGTGGTGGGCGCCTGTGATGTAATCAATCCACAGGCTACCACAGCAGCGGATACGCCTATCTACGGCATGCCCATTTTAGAAGCTGAACGTGCAAAAAATATCATTATCTGTAACCGTGACCGGGAACCGGGTTATTCGGGGGTGGAAAACACCCTTTACGATCAAGCCCATGTTGTTGCGCTCTGGGGAGACGCCGCAGAGACCGTACCCGGGTTAACAACCATGCTGGTAAAACAGCACAAAGCACATGGAACGGAGGATAAACCGGCAAGGGAAAAAGAACCCGCCGCCCCGGCCGGTGAGGGCCAAATTCCTGCCATATTAGAAGCTGCGCAAAAAGTGATTGTTGTCCCCGGTTACGGGATGGCCGTAGCCCAGGCACAACAGGCGGTAAAGGAACTTGTTACTGCCCTTGAAAGGAAGGGCAAACAGGTAAAAATAGGGGTACATCCCGTAGCGGGAAGGATGCCCGGCCATATGCACGTATTGTTGGCCGAAGTGGGGATTGAGTATGATATGTTATTTGA